>JADZFJ010000383.1 GCA_020849935.1 Crocinitomix sp.
ACCTTCTCTGAACAAGGCGCAGCTTATGGCGTTGATATTGCCAGAAGAACTATGAATGCTGCCTTTTTTGATTATGATAATGACAATGATTTGGATTTATATGTGCTCAATCACCCGCATCAATATGAACAAAAAGTGTTTTCACGGGACGAATTATTGAAACTAAAAAAAGAAGGTGAAGATGCCGATGTCTTTTTGGAAAATCAAGATGGGAAATTTGTGGATGTCTCTAAAAAAGCGGGAATTGAAAACAATATGTTTGGACTAGGAATAGGAATCTCAGACCTTGATGGGAATGGTTTTCAAGACATTTATGTATCGAATGATTATCAAGATCCCGATTTATTATACATGAATAATGGCGACGGGACGTTTAGTGAAGAGATCAAAGAAAAAACACAACACGTTTCCAATTTTTCGATGGGAAATGACATTGCCGATTTTAACAACGACGGGTTTTTGGATATTGTAACCTTGGACATGGTGAGCGAGGATCATGTGCGTTCGAAGAAAAACATGGGTGGCATGAGTACTGCTAATTTTTGGGATATTGTGAATGTTGGTTTTCATCACCAATACATGTTTAATGGCCTACAATTAAACAATGGAAACGGTACTTTTTCTGAAATTGGGCAATTAGCTGGAATTTCTAAAACCGATTGGAGTTGGGCGCCTTTGTTGGCCGATTTTGACAACGACGGGTTAAAAGATCTTTTCATCACCAATGGCTACCGCCGTGAAGTGCGTGACCGCGATTATAACATGGAATACGATCAGAAAAAAGCGAATGAAGAAATTCAATCGTTTGACAAGGAATTGGAATTGATACCCACCACAAAAATAGAAAATTACATTTTCAAAAACGAAGGCAATTTAAAATTCAAAAAAATGACAGCGGATTGGGGTTTAAACATTCCAATTAATTCAAATGGAGCAGCCTATGCAGATTTAGACAACGATGGTGATTTGGATTTGGTGTTGAATAATATGGAAGATAAAGCCTCTTTATTTGAGAATAAATTAGCAGGTGAAAAGAAACGATTTTTGCGGGTTAAAATTGGTGGTTATGGAAAAAATACCCAAGCTTTGGGGGCCAAGGTTACCTTACATACATCGGCAGGAATTCAGTACCAAGAATTACAAGTTTCGCGAGGATACATTTCATCGGTAGAAGGAATTTTGCATTTTGGGTTGGGAGATGCCCAAGTAGAAAAAGTGAGTGTTCAGTGGCCTGATGGCACGATTTTGGAAAAAAAATCACCTCAAGCAAATAGTACGATCACCCTAAATTATAAAGAAGGTAAAAAAGGATTTTTACCAAAGAAAACAGAAGCTACCTTGTTCCGAGATATTACTGATTCCTTGCTAAATTTTGTGCATTCAGAAGCTCCGTTTGATGATTTTAAATCGGAGGTATTGTTGCCCAATAAATTGTCGCAGTCGGGACCATTTATTGCCACTGGCGATGTGAATGGAGATGGAATGGAAGACCTTTATATTACTGGACCTTTGGGAAAATCTGGAAAAATGTATGTACAAACGGCCGCAGGATTTAAAGAACAAACAGGGCCTTGGCAAAAAGAAACCAAACGCGAAGAAATGGATGCCCTATTTTTTGATGCCGATGGGGACAAAGATTTGGATTTGTATGTGGTGAGCGGCGGGAATGAATATTTTTACGATTCTCCTTTTTTGATTGATCAACTTTACCTAAACGATGGAAAAGGAAATTTCATCAATAAATCGGATCAATTACCTCAAATACCAAGAGGAGGACAAAGCGTAACAGCTGGTGATTATGACAAAGATGGTGATTTAGATTTATTTGTGGGAGGACGCCAAATACCAGGTTATTACCCGTACGTACCAAAAAGTTATTTGTACCAAAATAATAAAGGTGTGTTCACGGATGTTACCCCACAATCGCCCGAATTAGAAGGACCAGGTTTGGTGACAGATGCACTTTTTGACGATTTTGACAGCGATGGTGATTTGGATTTAGTGGTGGTGGGCGAATGGATGCCAGTGTCGTTTTTCGAAAATAACAAAGGCATTTTTACCAATGTCACCGACCTTTATAATAGTAGTAAAGATGTGGGTTGGTGGTATTCGATTGAAAAAGGTGATTTTAATAAGGATGGCCGAATGGATTATGTGGTGGGGAATTTGGGCGAAAACAATAAATTCCATCCAACCAAAGAACGACCTTTGGAATTGTATTGCCACGATTTTGATGAAAATGGTACCAATGACATTGTGTTGGGAGAATATCAAAATAACATTTGTTACCCCGTTCGTGGTCGCCAATGTTCATCTGAACAAATGCCGTTTATCAAAGATAAATTCCCAACCTATTCGGATTTTGCCACGGCCGATTTATCGAAAATTTATGGACAAGAGAATTTAGAGAAAGCCCTGCATTTTTCGGTGACTAGTTTTAGTTCGGTGGTTTTCATGAGCCAAAAGGAAGGGTATCAAATTAACCATCTGCCAGTTTATTGTCAATTTGGACCGATCAATCAAACGATTGTTCAAGACATTAACAAGGATGGGAATTTAGATGCGGTGGTAGCCGGAAATAATTTTGGGGTAGAGGTTGAAACGATTCGCTATGATGGTGGGCGAGGAGTAGTTTTATTAGGCGATGGAAAAGGAAACTTTAAACAATTGTCCCCAACCGAATCTGGGTTTTTTGAAAACAAAGATTGCAAAGACATGGCAATGGTTCAAGTGAAAGGAAAAACAATCCTGATTACGGTTTCCAACCAAGCCAAGGCAAAAACTTTTATCCTGAAGAAATAAAATCTCAAGTAATTTTTATCTTATTTAAGAAGTTTAAAAAAAAACTGAGTATCCTGAATAAAAGTTAGTTGAAAAAACTATATTTGTTTTGCAATCAATTTTATTTTAGTCTATTCGCAATTATTCGACCCGTAAAAATGTACGTTGAATAATTGCGAGTATACGCCTTGGGTTATATATGAAAAAATTCGCCTACTTAATCGCGTGTTCGTATGTATTGTTGGGTTTAAACAGCTGTGGAAGTGGTGATGCTACTGATGCTTCCAATTCAAATGCTGACTCCGCAAATCATGCAATGGGATTTGAACTAGTTCCAGAAAGTCGATCCAATATCACATTTGCAAATACTGTTACTGAAACAGAAGCACAGAATTATTACAACTTCGAATATATCTACAACGGCGGTGGAGTTGCTGTTGGGGATATTAATAATGATGGTTTGCAAGATGTTTTTTTTACAGGAAATAATACTTCCGACAAATTGTATCTGAACAAAGGCAACCTTGCTTTTCAAGACATTACAAAATCGGCCTTTCAATTTGACATGGCTTCTGGATGGCACACAGGTACAAACATGGTAGACATAAATGGCGATGGTTGGTTAGATATTTATGTTTGTCAATCAGGAAATACCACCGACCGCTCGAAAATGGAAAACTTATTATTTGTGAATAACAAAGACAATACGTTTACCGAAAAAGGGAAAGAATTCGGGGTGAATTGCAACCGACGTTCGACCCATTCCGCTTTTTTTGATTACGACAATGATGGCGATTTGGATTTGTATGTGCTCAATCACCCATTAATTGACAGTAAAGTTATTTTCTCCAACGAAGAGTTAAAAAAATCGATGCGAGAAGGAGAAGATGCAGATGTTTTATTGAGA
>JADZFJ010000384.1 GCA_020849935.1 Crocinitomix sp.
TGTTTTTTTGATGGAGTTTTTCTAAAATGTAATCTTGCACCTTATGTACGCCCGAATGAATGTGATTTCGAAATTTCAAAAACTCACTTTCTTGGCTGTCACTTCCGCTTCGTCGGTTAAAAACAACTAGTTCACGTGCAACAAGATGCGCGAAGTAACTACCTTTTAATTTTTCGATTAAATGCAAGGTTAAATCGATTCCTGAGGCTATTCCCGCGCTCGTATAAATCCCATCTTGATCGGTGTACAAAATATTTTCAATCACCTTAATCTTGGGGAACTTTTCTTGTAATTCTATCGTTTTTTTGAAATGGGTGGTACAGTTTCTTCCATCCAACACTCCCGCCGCGGCCAAAACAAAGGCCCCCATACAAATACTCACTAATTCCACTTCTGCACGATACATTTCAGTGATCCAATCAAAAAGAAGGGTTTCGCCTAGAAAATCATCCGATGTTAAATAGGCGTACGAACAACCCGGAATCACCAAAAAATCACCTTTCGAATACCTGACTTCCGAAAAATGTTTCAAACTTCCAAACGGCAATCCGCTCGTTGAAATGACTTCTTTTCCAATTCCACAAAATTCCATTTCAAAATCCGCTTGAAAATCGATTGCTTCGTGAATTGCTTGATCGGGTCCTGCCAAATCTAAGATGTGCACATTTGGTAAAATCAGGAAAATAAATTTAGTTGCCATAAAATTCTTTCTACTCGGCTAAATTAGAGAGATCTTTCCAATCCCAAAAGTCAAAGAATAGACATTTTCAGCCAAGCAGAATTTTAGTCGCTCATTTTTTGAAGCAAACTATTCAAGCGCATCCAACAAAACTCCTAAAAAATCGATTGGCTAATTTTTAAAAAATTTTTTCTGCAAAGGGAAAAATCCTAAAAAAATTCAGTATTTTTCCCTTAAATATTACAAATACAACCACCTAACTTTGAATTTAAAACAGCATCATGGCAGAAAAAATAAAATTTACCGCAGAAGAACAAGCATTTATTGATTTGGCTTTGTCCACCATTGAAATGGATCCAAAAAAACGATTATCGGCAGTTGCAAAGGACGTACTCGATCGCAAAAACTATGTGTTTGATGCCCATTCACACATATTTGATGGTCAATGCGTGGATGCCGATTACATGATTATTCGATTGTTAAAATTTGACGATAACCCGATTTTAAAACGTCTATTGGAATTTTTAATTAAACGAATCATTAAAGAGGAGAAGAACTTTAACGAAAATATGAATTCGGCGGATTTTGTTGAAAATGTCTATCTCCAAAAAATCTTAAAACAACATTCGTTTAATAAAAAAGACGTAGACAGCTTTTCAAGTAAAATAACGAAAGAAAAAGACTTGGGCATTTTAATGAATGTTGATTGGAACAATGTGGTTGAGCGCATCAAAGATGTGATTCGCATTTTAAATTCCAATAAAATGGAGGAGGTGTATAATTATTTTGTTAAACATGCCATTCAAAATAACGTTCCTGGAAAAGAATTGATTTCCATTCAATTGGGAATGGATTTAGAATCGGGTTGGAAAGGAAGTATTCAAAAAACGTATCAAGAACAAACGAACGAATTGTTGGCCTTGTCTCAAAAACAGCCTATTTTACCTTTTTTACCCGTTCATCCAGAACGCGCAACAAAAAAGTTGGGAGACATGAATGAATTATATGCCACTTTTTTACGTTGTTTTAAAAAAGGAAGCCCCAATTTTTATGGAATTAAATGTTATCCTTCGTTGGGGTATCTTCCAACCGCAAGAGTTTTGGCGCCTATTTTTGCGGTTTGTGAACAAGCTAATATTCCCGTGATTACACATTGTGGGGGCAGTATGATCTCCACTTTTGCGGATCCTGTAAAAACAGATTTTTTTGGGTTTGAGGTAAACATTTCCGAAGGAGATCGTAAAAAAAATGCCGATGCCCTGAACGAACCACACAATTGGGAAGCTGTTCTGGAGAATTTTAAGCAACTTCGGTTAAGTTTTGGTCATTTTGGCGGCGACGAGGCATGGGAAAAATCCAAAAATACACCAGCCCCTCGGGTCAGCACCATCCTTTCGTACATGCACAAATATCCAAATGTTTATGCCGATTTTTCGTTCAATTTTAACGATCGAAAAATCACCAAAAGCTTCGGAAACTATTTTAAATCAACCGATCCAAATTATGCCCCTTTCAAAACTAGAAGTTTATTTGGCACCGATTTTTGGGTTGTTGTTCCCCAATCCGACCTAGAAAAAGACCAAAAATATTTTCTAAAAGTCACACAAGGACATCACGATAATTTATTGGATAAAAATGTGATTGCGTTTTTGGGGTTGAAGGATTGATTTTTGTATATGATTTTGCAGGTTCGCACGTCGGTGCGCACCTGCTACAAAAACGTGTTGAATTAAATTGGTTGTTCGTTCAAATAATAAAATTCAAACCACATTTTTCAAATCAAGCCTGAAAACTTTCTTAAAACGAGTATATTTATCAAAAAAAAAAATTCTTGAATAGCTCTGAACTTGTCCCCAAAAAATCGGGATAAATGGTTGGAAGTTAATATTGGATTTTTAGGCGCAGGTGCATAATTGTTCGAGGAATTGCCGTCAGCTGTGGCCGTAAAACCGACCGCTTAAGTGAAATATGATCTTGAATTTAACTGAGAAAAACTAAAGCTTGAAACCGAATTTTATATGGAAAATAACGCTATTAAAATATTTGATGACAGAAAGGTAAGAACTCTTTGGGATGAAGACCAAGAGAAATGGTACTTATCAATTGTTGATGTGATAGCTGTTTTAACCGATAGTCCAAATCCAAGAAAATATTGGAGTGTTTTGAAAACTAGGCTGAAAGCTGAAGGCAGTGAGTTGACTACAAATTGTAGTCAACTGAAAATGCAAGCAACCGATGGTAAATTTTATTTAACTGATGTAGCTGATACAGAACAACTTTTTAGGCTTATACAATCTATTCCATCGCCAAAAGCAGAACCATTTAAACTATGGATGGCTCAAATTGCATCCGAAAGAATAGATGAAATGCAAGACCCTGAATTGACTATTGACCGAGCGTTAGAGCAATATATGCAATTAGGTTATTCTGAAAACTGGATCAACCAACGTCTTAAAAGTATTGAAATACGCAAGGAGTTAACAGATGAGTGGAAGCAACGAGGCTTGAAAGAAGGACAACAATTTGCCGTGCTTACCGATATTATAACCAACGCTTGGGCAGGCAAAACCACAAAAGAATATAAAATATTAAAAGGCTTGAAAAAAGAAAACCTTCGTGACAATATGACCAATACAGAATTAATTCTGAATATGCTTGCAGAGGCTTCTACCAAGGATATTTCCCAAGCAATAAAACCTAAAGATTTTGAAGAAAGTAAAAAAGTAGCCAAACAAGGAGGAAATGTAGCTAAAGTAGCACTAAAAGAATTAGAAGCTAAAACAGGTAAAAAAGTCGTGTCGCCTTTAAATGCTAAAGCTATTTTACTCGAAAACAAAACAACTAAAAAACTTAATCCAAAAAAATGAAACAGCATTTATAATGTCCTCCCACCTGCAAAAGTTGAATTCGTAAAAATGAAACCGAAATTTTTGGATTTAAGTGAACATTTCACCTAAATTTGGTTCTACCCGTATAACTGTCACAGAAATAATAATTATTGTTCCACAACCCAACAACAAAAAAGACCAAAAATATTTTCTAAAAGTCACACAAGGACACCACGACAATTTATTGGATAAGAATGTCATCGCGTTTTTGGGATTGAAGGATTAGAATTGGGGTTTGATCAGGAATTTTAAACAACGAAACGTAATCCCTCCTAATACTTTTAATGTTTATTCATTGTCGAAATGATAACCTAAAAAATCTTATTTAGGTAAGAAATCAAAAAGCAGTTTCTTCATTACTCTGTTCATGAAGATATATGAAAAACATTTAGCATATTTGTTTTAGGAGTGAGCTAGTTTAGTGCAAGCCTATAAAATTGCAACAAAAAAGAAAATATGTTTGGAAATTTATTTGGGAGAAATAAAATAATTGAAGATAAAGAATTCACTTCAGATTTTAATAATGCCTTTAAAAGGTACGTTGGAGATAATGAAAGCAGTTTTCAATTCGAATTTAAAAATAAAAAGGGAGAAGTAATTCCACCTTCACACGCCTTTATCGAGGCCTACCAAGAATGGAAAACGATCCAATCTGTTTGGGATAGGAGAAGTGTAATATTTTCAGCTATTGATGGGATTTATTTTAACAAACTCTCGAGGGGTCAGGTTATCGAAAGATACGTTATTGATAGATATCCTGAAAGAGCCTTAGTATACAATGAGAAATATTCTACAGAAGAAGACTTTACAGATGCTAACCTTTTAGCGACTTTATCAAGGTGTCATTTCATTTTATCAAATTATGAAAAAAGTATTGAATTAGCTGAAAAGGCTCTTGAAATTGAAAAAGAAAATAAAAAAGCGCAGATCGCTTTGGCCGATGCTTTACACTTAACCAATCACCATGATAAAGCTCATGAAATTTATGAACGCATTTTAAAGAATAGCAAATTAAAAGATTGGAAGAATGATAGCATCAACGTAATTGAAGTAATAGATTTCAATAATGATATTCTAAACTCCTCTATTTATGCTGTGGGATTGCTTTCAAACGAAAAAACCGATGAATCGACTTGGGATAGAGCATCGGAAGAATTTTATCATTGTCCCTACTTTAGAACTCAACATGCTTTCTGGCTTTTAAAAAAAGAAAAAAGTTTGAAAGGAATGGCAAAATTAATTATTACCACTCAAGAATTTCCTTGGTACAAAGATGCGATTGTAAATGCAAAAAGTGGGATTTTACAGATGAGAGAACAAATGAACACAAATGATCTATGGGAAAGTGAATTGACCTATTTGAATGAAATAATAAATAAAAATAATTGGTGAAAAGCCAAGGACTGGTAATTTATCAAAAATAAAATCCGTTAAAAAACTTAAGCCTAAAAAATGAAACCGTTACAAATTGTAACGGTTTGAAAATGCAAGCCTCGGATGGAAAAATGCGATTGAGCGATGTAGCTGATATTGAACAACTTTTTAGGTTTATACAATCTATTCCATCGCCAAAA
>JADZFJ010000385.1 GCA_020849935.1 Crocinitomix sp.
ACTAAAGTTATTTTCAGAGATACCTTACAAGTGGATAGCTTGGATTTAAATGAATTGGAAGGTTCATTGACTTCTTTGAGTTTGTTGTTGAGTGAGTATTCGGATGAAATTATCAGTTTCTCGAAATAAGTAGTAATTAATCGTTAAGTAAAAGAACACAAAATGAACATATTTAGAAGATTATTTAGAATTGGTTCGGCAGAAGCTAATTCGTTGGTAGATAAATTGGAAGATCCAATTAAAATGACCGAACAAGGAATTCGTGATTTAAAAGAAGATTTAGGAAAAGCATTGGAAGCTTTGGCAGAAGTAAAAGCCTTGGCAATTCGTGCCAGAAATGACGCACAAGCGGATACTGAAAAAGCAAACGAATACGAACGAAAAGCAATGATTTTATTAAAACGTGCTGCGGCAGGAGAAATTACTTCGGCTGAGGCGGATCGTTTGGCAAGTGAGTGTTTGGTGCAAAAAGAAGCTTTGTTGGCAACAGCCGCTACCAACCGCGATAACCAAGTGAAGTTTGATGGACATGTAACAAAATTAGATGGAAACATTAAAACCTTACGTGTGAACATTCAACGTTACGAGGTTGAATTAAAAACCTTAAAAGCACGTGCTAAAGTTTCTGAAGCAACCACCAATATCAACAAACAATTGGCTGATATTGATTCGTCTAGCACGGTTTCAATGTTGGAGCGCATGAAAGAAAAAGTCGATCAACAAGAAGCATTGGCCGAATCGTATGCAGATATTGCAAGCGAAAACAATTCTTTGGATCAAGAAATTGACAAAGCGATTGATTCAGGTTCGTCCGAATTAAAAGCAGCAGACAGCTTAGCCGCCTTAAAATCTAAAATGGGCATCGCAAGTAAAGAAGGGGTATAACCTTTTGAAGCTATAAATTTTTAAAAACTACCTCGGCCAATTGGTTGGGGTAGTTTTTTTTTTGTTGTAAATGAGCGCGAGCTTTAAGGGTCGTTTTTTTTATATATCTAATCGAACAAAATAGTTGAAATAATTTCTTATCTTGCCTTTGGAAACAATTCTTTAGCAAATAATTAAGCCTAAAAACAAATTTTAACAACTCAGAAGACAACTTTAAAATACTCCGAAGAATAAGTTTTAGAGAGATATTTGATCGAATACTAAAAATGAAAAAAACAGCACTCCTCATATTATTAGTATTCACGCTCTTCTCATGCAAAAAAAAGACGTTTATTACTATCCAAGCAGAAAATTATATTACCGGCGAAGGTTCCGCTTATGCAGGTGCTCAATATATTGTGGTAGAAAGTTATACTCCTTTCTTTGAGGTAAAATCCAAACAAGTTGCAAACGGCATCTTGGATGCCAATGGCCATGCAGCTTTTGAAATAAAAGCAGATCGGAACAAAAAATACAATATAAGTATTTCTATGCCAACGAATGTTTGTTATACAGCGTTCAGAAATTACCAAAGTTTAGAAGAGGGAGAGGATAATGTATTTAATTTTAAATATGGTACTTGTGGGTTTCTGAATTTACAGCTAAATAATATCTTATGTGAAGGACCTTCAGATAAATTTCAAGTTAAATATTACTCTTCTATAGATCCTAAAATATATTTCTATTCTGGTTTTACTAAAGGTGCTGATAATAGTTGGTCAGACCACCTTTTTGTTGATGGTTGCCATGTTTACATTGGAGATTATTCGGAAAGTATCCCTTTAGGCCCATATGAAATAGCTTGGCGCGTCATTCGAGGAACTGACACCACTTACGGTGCAGATACTTTTGTAATAGAAGAAAACGACACCACCACGTATTTGATTGAATACTAAAAATGACAAAATCAACCCTCATATTATTAATCGTATTAGCTTTAGTTTCCTGCAAAAAAAAGACGTTTATTACTATCCAAGCAGAAAATTATATTACCGGCGAAGGCTCCGCTTATGCAGGTGCTCAATATATTGTGGTAGAAAGTTATACCCCTTTCTTTGAGGTAAAATCCAAACAAGTTGCAAACGGCATCTTGGATGCCAATGGCCATGCAGCTTTTGAAATAAAAGCTGATCGGAATAAAAAATACAATATGAGTATTTCTATGCCAACGAATGTTTGTTATACAGCATTTAGCAATTACCAAAGTTTAGAAGAGGGAGAAGACAATGTTTTTAATTTTAAATATGGCACCTGTGGGTATGTCAAAATGAGCAGTGACAACGTTAACTGCATAGATGAAACAGATAAATTTCATTTTACATATTATACTTCTCCCGACCGCAAAATTTACATTAATAGAAGTTATATACTTGGTGAAGCTGAGAATTATAGTTGGAATAGCCAAGTTGCGTCGGCCCTTGGTTGTATTTCAAAGTCTTGGCCTATTCTTCAAGTACCAGTAGGCTCATACGTATTAGACTGGCGTGTAATCCGTGGAACAGATACGACCCTTGGAACAGATACTTTTTATGTCAACGAAAACGACACCACCACGTATTTAATTGAATACTAAAAATGACAAAACCAACCCTCATATTATTAATCGTATTTGCATTCTTTTCCTGCAAAAAAAATACGTTTATTACCATCCAAGCAGAAAACTAAAATTGGAATTCTAGTTTTAATTGTACCTTAGCAAACGTGACAGAACGAACGCCTACAGTTAATCAAATTGCCTGTGTAAAAACACTTGAAGACTTGCTTTCGGCATCTTTTTATGGGGATATTAATGCCATTTGTTTAACACGTGATTTGAAAGGTGATTTTTCTGAAGTGGTGGAAAAGTTGACCATTTACGGGAATATCACGGCAATAGACGAGGAGGACTTGTTGGAATTGGTGCTGAGTGAGCAAGGTGTGTTGGCGCGCGATATTATTTTGAATGATATGCGAACACTAGAAGCCCATGGCGCATCTCCAATTCTTAATGTGATTCGGCAGTATGACCGCGATGAGGTGGTTCCTTTTTTTCCGACAGATGTTTATTCGTATCATGTCGATCGATCACCGATTCCGCTTGCTACCTTTTTATGTACTTATCATGGCGCGGCGAGTGAAATTATTCCTAATTCACAAGCCGTTCAAAAGGTTTTGATTCCTGAAATTAGGGACGAATTGAAACAATTATACACTGGTACAGACAAAGATTTTGAAGCATTTTTAACCGAAAATTTTTTCGATTTGCATTATCAAGCTGAACCTAATGCCGTGCCAATTAACCTCGGACTTGGTAATTTATGGAAAATTGCTTGTGAGTATCCAAACAGTGAGGTTCTTCCTTGCCTACACCGCGCACCCATAGAAAAACCAGGCGAAAAGCGCTTGTTGTTGATTTGTTAAGTTTGTAGGATTAAAAAAGTAATTCCTGTAACAAATTCAAGTTGGTGATTTATAAACTAGAAATATTCAGTAACTTGGTGCCCAATAAAATGGGGGATTGAATTGAGGGTGTTTGGGTTTTATACGAAGTTAAAGTGGTTTTAATTGAACGGTTTTCTTACTAACAGATTGGGTTGATTGCATGATAAAATATTTTTGTTCTCGTCTTATTTTGAGCATAATGGTGTGTTCAAGTTTTTTATTTTCAACAGCCTCGCGCGCGCAAGACAAGTCAAGTACGATTGATTTAACCGTGGATTCGTTTAGAGAATTTACCATGCTTTCGAGTACTTTGGATGAATATCAAGTGTACTTTACTGGTGAAAATCATACGTTTGCAACGTTTAATACGCAATTTCAATTAAAATTTTTAAAGTATTTACATCAAACACAAAACGTAAAACATTTTATGTTTGAGCAAAGTCCTGGTTTTAGTTATATCATTAATAAAGTGGTAATTGAAGATAAAACAACGCATTTGCATTTTTTGGATGATATGTTTTTTGCCCCGTTTTATGAAATGGTGAAAGAATTACGCAAGTACAACGATACGTTGGCGTTGGAAGATAAAATTAAAATGCACGGAATTGATATTGAACGATTTCCAGCTTTTTCGGTTTATGCCTTGAGTTTGATGGTGGATACCTTGGATAAAAGCGGAAAAGGTGGTCAAGTTTTTGAACAAATTAAAGCATTGGCAAGTTCCGAATTTGCGGAATCTGGTCCAGAAGCTTTTTATTCGGAGCCAACAGGCGAATTTAATTTTGGATTTGGCGAAGTTAGTGCTTGGACCTCTTTGCAATCGATTATTTTAGGGGCTTATGAATTTGAAAAAGACTTGCGCCCAATTTTAGGGAATGATAGCACGACTTTTTATTCGATTATTGAAAGTTTAG
>JADZFJ010000386.1 GCA_020849935.1 Crocinitomix sp.
CATTTTTAGCTTGCAATATTGTAATTCCCATTCCCGTTGAATCTGACGAGGTAAAAGTGATTTTGTTTTTAGCATCCCCGATGATACTTGCTGAATTATTGATGATTAGTCCACCGTGATGAATGAAATCTAGCTGGGTATTCGGCTGAATAATCACTTCATATTGCGCAGGAATGTACAGCAATTGATCAATTTGATGGGTGCCGCTTTTAAAAGTTAAGACATTTTTGTCGATTGTAAACAAGGTCGAATCTACTTTAAAATTCATCGCTAAAGCAATCCGTGGATGCATAGGTTTTGGTTTTGGGAAATCAATAAACTTGCCTTTTAAGATTTTTTCTGATCCAGTAGGTTGAACATAAAAATACCGCGCTGGTTCTTGAGAAAATAGCATCGAACCTGACGAAACTGGACTTCCTGGCTTAAATCCTTGGAGAAGGATCGATTTCTGAAAACGAATTAACGAATCTTTATTTGCCTTTACCGAATAGCCGATAATTTCAAGTTCATTGGTATAGAAATTTTCAAAATCCACTTGATAGGTTGAATCTTGGAGGCGAGATTTATATGCGTTGATAGCAATTTCCTTTAATAACGGCGGATTTTTTTGATGAAGATAGCGTGCCGTATCTTGCGGCTGACTCGTTGCGTAAGATGGTTGATTGGCTAAAAAAACATCCCATCGTTTATCTAAGGTTTCAAGCTCTTTTCGAATCAAGGCAGCTTTAAGAAAATACGGTTGCGGATCAAACTTATAATTCGGAATTTCTTTTTGAATAAAGAATTCTGCCTTCGTTATTTCTTCTTTCAGCGCTAGAAACGTATTCATTAAGTACCTTTCGTTGGAGAATTTTTTAAGCTTTTCGATATAAAATTTTCGGAAGGCTGGATTCATAAATAATTGAAGATGAATTCGATCTTCGGGAATGGACGTAGGGGATTCGCGGTTAAATGTAACGGTGGCAAATAAGGGGTTAAATGGCATTACCATTGGACTCATATCAAACCCAATATCTTCTAATTTAGTGGTAACAGGATTATAATAAAATCTTCTATTGTGCCATTTTAACGAATGATTTACATTTCCTAAATCCATCAAGGCGTAATAAGTGGCCATTTTTTCCAAATCAAAAATTTGTTCAGGATGCGCCGTTCCTTGTTTAAACATCGAAAGTAGGGTGGATCCGTTCAAAAATTGTTGACTTAATACAGGTGATTTAAGCGTACGTCCTTCTTTGAAACAGGTAATAATAGCGGCTTCGTAATAAGGAAATTCGACCTCGGAATTTTCGGTTAACTTATACTTGGTTTGTGCCCAAAATCCAGTTTCATCCATTTTTAAAATAGGACCTTCCCTTCTTTTTTGACTTTCCAAAAGTTGTTTGTCAAAATGTTCTTCAATGGCATAAGTTCCTTGATTTTCTCCATTTAAATTCACCTCTAAAAATTCGTAATTCGTTGCAAGAATTCCTTCGTTTTCACAGATTTTATGCAAAAGCCATTCATGAATGAAATTACGGGTTTTGGGATGTTGAATCGAAAAAGTGCTCAATCCTCTATATGTAATGTTTTCGCCTGTCTTTATTCGGTAAGATGGGCTTCCGCTGATCAGGTGGTCAGTCCAATCTCCCTTTAACCTCAATTCAATTGGAATACTATCTCCATCCTGACAAATAAATCCATTCAGATACTCTTTCGAATCCGTATCAATTATTTGTGCATTCAAGGTGTTTTTGATAATGGTATCCAATAAATTTTCACTCGAATCGGGCAAATAAATAGCCATCGAATGTTCTGGATTTTGTTCGGTTTTTGGGCGATGTGCAAAACGCTGAATGATTAAATCATCAAAATAAGTTAACTCACCCGAACCTCCGACAAAAAGAAAAAAAGTTAAAGAATCAAAATCCATCGCACAATTAAACTGAAGATGGTGTTTGAACCATCCCTTTTTATGTTCATAAAATCCATTTTCACGTGAACCTAATTTTGTAGCACTATTTCCAGAAAAAACACACAATAATTCGCCTCCCGTTGTCCCTGATTTTTGCCAAACAGAAGCCGTAATAAATTCTCCTTTTCGAATATTTTTAAGTGTAATTTCTGCGCTGTATGGATTCAGACTGTCCAATTTTATCGAATAACTTCCAGAAAACGAACAATCTCCAGATTGTGTCTCTCCTCCTTTAAACACAATTGAATCCTCTTTAAAAACCCAATTCCCTAATTCATCTTGCACCCGATTTTCGGCACTACATTGATATTTTATAGGGAGGTCAGTTGACAAATTAACTCCATTCGAATCACATCCTACAAGAAACCCTGTCAAAAAAAAGAGAACGATAAAATGAAAACGAATCATGGTATGTCAATAAAAATCTTCACAAAAGTGCGAAAATAAGAAACACAAACTTAACATACCTACTTGTTACAGACGAAAGCATAAAAACAATTCATTTTATGCGATTTTTGATTAGAAACAAACGAATAATTTCATTCTTTCAGCTCTTAATTAAAAATTTCGTGATAATGTGAAGCCGAATCACACGATTAAAGGTAATTTTCTTAATTTTACGGTTTTGGAATAGACACATGAAGAAAGAAGTCACAGCTACACAAGAATTATCAAAAAGGGCACAAAAAATTATCCTAACGGTGCTTTGGGTGGGTGCGTTTTTGCCATTATTGGTGGTTATAATAATGTTATCGCTTGCATGGTCAGGAATTCCATCCCACGAAGAATTAGCGAATCCACCTGATAAACAAGCGTCTATCATTTATTCATCAGATGGAGAAGAAATGGGCCGATTTTGGTCGGTGAATAGAAAAAGTATCAATTATAATGAAATTTCACCATACGTAATTTCTGCATTGGTTGCCACCGAAGATGAACGTTACTTCAAACACGCCGGAATCGATGGTGTTGGATTGGCTCGAGCACTTTCATTTGCAGCGGTTGGAGCGAATGGCGGTGGTGCAAGTACTCTTTCACAACAATTAGCGAAACTTCTTTATACCGCTACTGATGAGGAAAACGGGGGTGTTGCGAAAGATCGTTGGAGCAGGTTAGAACAAAAATTTGGTGAAAACATTTTGGCGGTGCGATTGGAAAGACAATACACCAAAGAAGAAATTATCGCCATGTACTTAAATAATTTTGACTTTTTATACAACGCGGTAGGAATTGCATCCGCCTCTCAAGTTTATTTTAACACGACTCCAGACAAATTAAAAATGGAAGAAGCTGCCATGTTGGTTGGAATGTGTAAAAATCCTGGCATGTTTAATCCGTTAAAATTTCAATATCGAAATTACCCTGCAGGAGACGAAGGGAGACAACAATATGAGCGAGATAGCACCCGTGCGTACGACAGAAGAAATACGGTTTTACATCAATGGTTAAAAAATAGTGAAGCAGGAAACGAAGGTTTAACCGCGACGATTACAGAAGCACAATATGATTCCTTAATTAAACTTCCAATTAAAGTGGATTATCAAATTGTGGATCACAAAGCTGGATTAGCTCCTCATTTTAGAGAAATGTTGCGTCAAGAATTAACGAGCAAATTGAAAGAAAAAAATGAGGATGGAAGCTTAAAATACAAAAAACCAGACGGCACCGAATACAATATTTATAAAGACGGTTTACGAATTTACACCACCATCGATTCGCGTATGCAAAAACATGCCGAATATGCAGTGCAAGAGCACATGGAAAGTGTTTTGCAATATGAATTTGACAAGAACAATAAAAAGAACAAACGACCTCCGTTTGGGGATGAAGTAGCGGATGAACGGATTGCTCAAATCATGAACAGTGCGGTAAAAAATTCGGACCGTTACCGTGGATTAAAAGCAAATAATGCCTCTCAATCAGAAATTGACAAATCGTTCAACACGCCAATTAAAATGCGGGTTTTCTCGTATAAAGGTGATTTTGATACCATTATGTCTCCAAATGATTCGATTAAATATTACAAAGGAATTCTCCAAGCAGGTTTAATGTCAATGGATCCGAAATCTGGATTTGTGAAAGCTTGGGTGGGTGGTCCTGATTTTAATCACTTTGCATTTGACCACGTAAAACAAGCAAAACGGCAAGTTGGTTCGACCATGAAACCGTTTGTTTATGCCGCAGCTTTGGATTTAGGTGTGATTACTCCATGTAAAACCTTTATTGATATGCCCTATTCAATCGGTCGTTGGACACCAGCTACAGGTACGGATAATACTGGACAACCAATTCCAACAAAATGTGGATTGGCAGGTTCAATCAATAATATTGCGGTGGCGGTGATGAAAGAAATGGGAGAAACGGCAGGACCGATCCGTATGGCAAAAGTTCTAAAAAACGTTGGGATTGATTTGCGTCCAGAAGATATTGTGCCCTCTATGTGCCTTGGGCCAATGGACATTTCATTGTACGACATGGTGGGTGCACAAAGTACATTTGCAAATGAAGGCGTCTTTATTAAGCCTATTTATGTCATGAGAGTTGAAGACAGAAATGGAAACGTAATTATCGACATGGAATTTGTGACGCGTGAGGCGATGAACGAAAATTTGGCGTATACCATGATTAATATGTTAAAAGGATCGGTCAATGGAGCAGCCAATATTCATCAAGGAGGAAGAGTGTATGCAACAAGTAGTACTTTACGAGGTGGTCAAGCTTGGGGAGGAATTTCTTATCCTACCGCAGGCAAAACAGGAACCACGAATAGTGCAGCGGATGGTTGGTTTATTGGATTAACTCCCGATTTAGTTACTGGAGTTTGGGTGGGAGCAGATGACCGTGACATTCACTTTAGAAGTTATCCTTGGGGACAAGGCGCTCGAATGGCATTACCAATTTATGGGTATTACATGCAACAAGTTTATAAAGACGAAAAAATAAAAATTTCAAAAGGAGACTTTAAAGCTCCGGCAAATTACGACAACAGTATTTTCCAATGTGCCTTTGAGGAGCAAGGTCCTGAATTATAAAATTTTTGAGATGAACAAAGTAGTAAAAAATAGCACCGAAGCCTTGGCAGGAATCCAAGATGGGATGACGTTAATGGTGGGTGGTTTTGGTTTGTGTGGAATCCCTGAAAACAGCATCGCCAAATTGGTTGAAATGGGCGTTAAGGATCTTACTTGTATCTCAAACAATGCAGGGGTAGATGATTTTGGATTGGGTTTACTTTTACAAAAAAAACAAGTGCGTAAAATGATCTCTTCGTACGTTGGTGAAAACGAAGAATTTGAACGTCAAATGTTGAGTGGCGAATTGGAAGTTGATTTGATTCCACAAGGTTCGTTGGCAGAAAGATGTCGCGCGGGTGGAGCTGGAATTCCTGCTTTTTATACTCCTGCCGGTTATGGCACTGAAATCGCCGAAGGGAAAGAAACAAAAGTATTTGACGGTAAACCGCATATTTTAGAAACCGCCTTAACTGCTGATTTTGCGATTGTAAAAGCATGGAAAGCTGATACTGCTGGAAATTTAATTTATAAATCAACAGCACGCAATTTTAACCCCATGATGGCCATGGCAGGGAAAATCACGATCGCTGAAGTAGAAGAAATTGTTCCTGCGGGTGAATTGGATCCTAATTTTATTCATACCCCAGGCATTTTTGTTCAACGGGTGTTTAAAGGCGAACATTTCGAAAAAAGAATCGAACAAAGAACAGTACGATCAAAAGGATAGTCAAACGGAGGTAGTGGAAAATTGATCGTATGCAAACGGAAAGCAACCTTTTTACCACCTCCTACTTTTCTAAGCTTGATAAAAAAATAATTGCTGCACTTTTTGTCCTGTTGTGGACATTTTTGTTCATTCGCGCCATTTATGTCCCTGTTTTACACGATGAAATAGCGACTTTCTTTTATTACATTCAATCCGATAATTATTTGCCACCAAAAGCCCATTGGGACGCCAATAACCATGTGCTCAATTCATTTTTATCCAATATTTCTTATCACCTCTTTGGCTCCTCGCCCCTCGCCTTGCGTTTGCCAAATGTATTGAGCTATGGGATTTTCTTTCTTTTTGTTTTTCGAATTGCTGGTCGCTTAAAAACAAGTTTTTTACGTTGGGGATTTTTACTCGCACTAACCTGTTCACACTACCTTTTCGAATATTTTGGCGAGTGTCGAGGATATGGCATGTCAATGGCTTTGTTGATGGCGGCTTTGTATTATTTCCTCAGAATTATTGACACAAAAAAAAGGGTCTATTACCTTTTGACGGCACTCAGTTTATTTCTAGCAACCTCGGCTAATTTAACCTTGATTCTGCCTGCGGTTTTGATCTTTGCGAGTCTTTTTGTTCATCTCTTATTTACCTATTTTCCAAAACAAAAAACACGGTTTTTTGTCGATAGTTTTCTTCTAGGAATTCTAGGCGCTCCCTTTCTCATCCTTGCCAAACAATCCTTTATTTTACGAGAAAAAGGGGCCCTTTATTATGGTGGCGACAATGGCTTTTACGAAATTACTGTAAAATCTCTAAGTACATATTATACAGATTTTTATTCGACACCAATTGCCTTTGGAATTACCCTTATTTTTTGCGGAATTTTCGTTTTTTTAATCGCAGGGATGATTCGAAAAAGATCCATCACATTACTCCTTTCTTCGCATTATTTCTTTGGAATATTATTGGTGGGCAATGTGGTTTGTATCTTATTAGTATCTCATTTATTAAAAGTCAATTTTCCAGAAGATCGCGCAGCAATGCATTTGTACCTACTTTTTATTGGAGGATTTATTTTCACCCTTGACCAATTGACTGAACGCTTTAAAAAAAGCTATTTGCTCGGTGGACTCGTTTTTTATTTTCCCCTCATTTTTATCCTTCACCTCTCATTTAGAAACTCTGTTTTTTCATCAGAAGAGCGCACAAGTTTTGCCTTTTTTGATTATGTCAGCGCCTCTGAACGGACGTTTAAATTCCCTGCCACCGTTGGAGGATATAAAACCCAAGAATTTTGTTGGTATTATATGAATTCGCAAGCTGGTGGCCACGAAGCTAAAATCCAAACCAACTATCACATTGCCTTGGACGCCGATTTCCAAGTGGTTCGAGACGGACGCATTGAGGATTCGATTCTCTTTGCTTATTACACGCCGGTTTTAAACGATCCTGCTACCCATTTGACCTTGTTTGAGCGGAAAAAGAAATTACCTAAAAAATTAGTCCTCGAACAAAATGTCGTTCCAACCGCAGGCATCATTGCTGATGAATACCACAATATCCTTGAAATGGAGGTGGATAGTTTTCTAAATAAAACGATGTATATAGGTGCAGAAATGACCTTACTCGCAGAAAGTAAACCCTTTATTGCCTGGTTGGCGGTGACGGTCAATGATTCGTTAGGGAATTCGTTATACCAAGAATACATCGCCTTGGATTGGCTTCGAAAAAATTGGGATGGCAAAGAGAATAACCTTTTACAAGGCACACTTTTGCACCACATTCCAGCGGGATCAAAAACGTTGAAATTTTACATTTGGAATATTGAAAAAACGAAGTATTCGATTCCAAATGGAAAATGTTACCTTTATGATTTGGAACGAGATTTTA
>JADZFJ010000387.1 GCA_020849935.1 Crocinitomix sp.
AAACTGCTTCGTAATCGCAATGTTCTCTTCAACAATATCTTCCAATGCATACCCTTGATTATCAACAACAGATATACTGACACCTTCGGGGAAAATATCTACTGAATCAGTAAAATCCTCTCGAACAATAAAGGCCATACTGCGATCAACATTGGCGGTGTCCCAACCTTCTGGATAGTCGATTTGAAAGTTGTTTTTTGTGTCGATATGTGTTTCATAGTCAATACCACCGCATGATATCAAGGCAAAAAGCAAACAAAAAAGAAGGTATTTTTTCATTGAAAAATTATAAAAATATTCCTACAAAGGTATAACGCGAAACCGATATATCAAGTTTTACTTTTCGATTATTATAAAAACGACAAATTGTAAATTTTATTTGCCGAGAATTAAACTTCAGGTTATCTTAGGAGTCCAACTATGCTAAATGCACACAATGAAAAAACTACTTACCTATTTCGGCTTAAATTTGCTCATTTTTTCTCCCACTTTTGGGCAAGATTTATATTTTCCACCAATCGAAGGAGATACATGGGAAACAATCAGCATGGAAGAACTAGGTTGGTGTCCGGAAAATTTACCCGCATTAAATACCTACTTAGACGATAAAAATTCACGTGCTTTTATTGTCTTAAAAGATGGCAAAATCGTCATTGAAGAATATTATAATGGGGCCGATGCAACCAGTCTTTGGTATTGGGCCTCAGCAGGAAAAACCTTAACCGCTACCATGGTTGGAATTGCCAAACAAGAAGGAGATTTATCGCTTTCAGATCCAACATCTACGTATTTGGGGGATGGTTGGTCATCGTTAACAACTGAGCAAGAAGGGGCAATTACCATTTGGAATCAATTAACCATGACCTCGGGATTGGATGATGGTTTGGCCGATCCATTTTGCACGGATCCAGAATGTTTGGTTTATTTGGCAGATCCAGGCGATCGTTGGGCGTATCACAATGGTCCGTATACATTATTGGATGGTGTAATTGAAGGCGCAACGGGCTCGACATTAAATAGTTATTGTAATGACAAAATAGAAGCTCAAACGGGCATGGATGGTCTTTTCATTCCTGTTGATTACAACAACGTTTATTATAGCATTGCCAGAGACATGGCGCGCTTTGGTTTATTGATTTTGAATGAAGGAAATTGGGATGGAACGGATGTTCTATCAGATGCGACTTATTACAATGAAATGGTAAATCCATCACAAGATCTAAATAAATCGTATGGTTATTTGTGGTGGTTAAATGGCAAAGAATCCTATATGTTACCCGGTAGCGAAGTGATTTTCCCAGGTTCATGTGTTCCGAATGCGCCCCCTGACATGTTTGCTGCTTTGGGAAAAAATGGCCAATTGATCAATGTTGTTCCTTCGCAAAACCTCGTACTCATTCGCATGGGCGATAATCCGGGTGGTTTAGATGGTTTGGTCTCCAATATTTTCAACAATGTGGTTTGGGATTATTTAAATCAAATAATGTGCGAGACCTCTTCATCTGCAAGCGTTGAGGCACCAATTATGTTAAAAATGTATCCAAATCCTACCAGCGAATTACTTTTTGTTGAAAATAGTGATTACACAAGCTATACGATTTATAATCAAGTAGGACAATTGGTGACAAATGGAAATTTAGTGGCCGGCACGAATGAATTGAATACGAGCAATTTGGAGGTTGGGATTTATGAAATTTGTTTCGAAAATCCCACATCTCAAACGCATCAACGATTGGTGATTCACTAAGATCAAAATGATCTCCTTAGCGAAAGGAAACTGATTATAAATCATTAATTTCGCAAATAAAAGCGGAGTGACAAAAAAAGAGATTCGAGAGAAGATTTATCGCCAAATTGTAATTAATAAGCGGAATCATCAAGAATTGTATGACGCGTTAGAGACAGGCGATCCTAAACTCAATCAACAAATAGCTGAAGAAATTTCGCGTTTTCCGACTTCCGAATTATCATCAGACAACAAGGGTTTGTTGATTCTCTATTACCTCTTATTATCGATTTTAATGCTTTTTCGGGTGTATGATTATGTCCTACTCTATTTTACAGATACTAAATTTCTGGACGTAGTTTTTACAACCTTTTTTGATTTTGTCATACCATCTTTTGCCATTTATATTGCGATTAAACAAATGTATTATTTGAATCGATTGGTGGCTTATTTATTGGGATTCTCGCTTTTAAAAGCAATTTTATCGCAACAATTCACCGCTGAATTTGGATTGATCTCAATGATCCCACACCTTGGAGCGATTGTTTTTACCCTGTTTCTAGCCAAGAGCATGCGCGTGAAATTCAAATTAATTGCATCAGAAGAAGACATTGATTCTAAAAAAATAATCTTTGATTGTGCCCCAAACGATCGGTTTTCAGAACAACCGAGGGACAGAAGATTGAACAGGGATTTTGAATAATAACTAAAAAAAAAAGCCTGTTCATCAGAGACGAACAGGCTTTTTATAAAAAGGTTATTCAATTATTGAATAGAAATTTTTCTGTTGATTACAGCTCCGTTTACTTGGATAGAAACAACATAAACACCTGTAGCTAAAGAGCTAACTTCCATTGTAGAAGTACCAGCAGCTAAAGTGATAGTTTCGTTTTGAGCAACTTGACCGTTCATGTTAACGATGTTGATGTTAGCTTG
>JADZFJ010000388.1 GCA_020849935.1 Crocinitomix sp.
ACCGAACCAAGTCAGGAATTTAAAGAAAAAATGTATCATTTTTACTTAACTTGTTTTAAATCAAATCCTTTATTTAAGCCAATTGAATTAAAAGCTTACCTTAAATTGTTCGAAAAATTCAACTTAATATTAAACGCTAAACACTCGTTGTTAGTGACTGATTATGAAGATAATCCAATTGCGGTTACCTTGTCTTACAACGATATTTACCACGAATTATACAAGCAAGGAAAAACGAAAGACATTACCCATGCTTTTCCCCGATTATTTATCAAAACCATTGCCACGCATCCACTTTACCAAGGCAAACAAATTGGTACCTTAATGATTAATTTAATCCATAATTTAGCAAATGAAACGGGCTACAATGAAATATATCACTTGTTGATGTACCGTTCGAATCTTTCTGCAGTAAAAGGCAAAGAAAAATTTGTGACAAAAGCCGTGCGTGAATATGGATTGTTTACATTAGAATTATGATTGAACCGCAAATACATCCCGTTTTTGAAGATTTAAACAATACCTTTAAGTCGTTTCCTAATCGTGTGGCGTTGATTGATAAGGACAATACACCGTATACATACAGTGCGTTTCAATTAAAAATTGCTGGGGCTTATCATGAATTGACAAAAAAAGGGTTAAAAAAAGGCGATAAACTCTTGATAGCTGTGCCGATGTCTGTCGATTTATATGCGATTTTGGAAGCCGTTTTTGCTTTAGGTGCAACCGCTGTTTTTTTAGATCCGTGGATGAAAGGTCGTAAAATGAGCAGTGCCATTCGGTTGGTGAAGCCTGATTTATTTATTGTCACCCGAAAATTAAGTCGAATTACCTGGCTTTTACCAGCGACATGGTTTCTTAAAAAATGGAAAGTTGATACTGTTCCATCCAGCAATTTAGGGTATTCAATTGCGGTAGTAAAAGACGAAGATGATGCCTTAATCACCTTTACCAGTGGGACAAGTGGCAAGCCCAAAGGAGCGAACCGCAGTTTTAGCTTTTTACAAGCACAAGCATCGATTTTAAAAAAACATTTGGGCGAACGTGCCGAAGCTTCGGTTGATTTTACCAATTTTCCCATTGTTGGTTTGGCGAATTTTGCACTTGGAAATACGGTGGTGATTCCGAGGATAAATTTGATGAAAATTCATACAGCAGATGAATTGGATATTTTGGATCAATTGACCAAAAACAAGGTCAATCGGTTAATTGTTTCGCCTGCTTTGCTGAAAAAAATTCTCCGAAAATTACCAAAAAACACCTCCATTAATGAAGTAATGTCAGGGGGCGCGCCGATTCCAATGAGTACAATTCAACAGGCAATCACGAATTTTCCGAACATAAAATTTGAAGGCATTTATGGCGCCACCGAAGCTGAGCCTATCTGCATCTCTGGTTTTAACGAAATTGCCGCCCATTTTGATGAACCGCTAAAAGGGGTTTATGTGGGTAAAAAAATTGATGGTATTGAATTAAAAATTATCCAACATTCCACCGAACCAATTGATGCGGAAACCTTTAAAAACAGTGAATTGGCGAATGGTGAGATTGGCGAAGTAGTTGTTTCAGGTGCGCATGTAAACGCCTCTTATTTCCAAAATCAAACGGCTTTTTTACAGCATAAAATTATGGATGACGCTGGAAAAATCTGGCACCGAACGGGCGATATGGGTTATTTTGATGGTGAAAATCTTTTTTTGGTGGGGAGAGAACACCGTATTATGGAATTTGAAGGTAAAAAACTTTATCCCTACCCCATCGAACAATTTATTCAGCGAACGTTTGAATTAGATGATGTGGGCTACTTGCAGAATTCGAATGGGAAATTTAGTTTTTTTGCTTATTCGACCAATAAATCGGATAAAAAAGCGATTAAAAAATGTTTGCGCACCAACGGATTTCCAATTGATGAGGTGAATTTATGGAACATGCCTTTGCCCCGTGATGCGCGCCATAAAAGTAAATTACAAATTGAAGATATCGCCGAATGATTTATCCTCCACAGCCAAAAGGTCAATTTTTAATTGGACATTTAAACGGATTTAAAACTGATCCGATTCAATTTATGATGGATGCCGCGGCCGACCATGGAGACATCGTTTTGTTTAAATTATTGCATAAAAAAATCTACTTTCTCAATCACCCCGATTACGTAAAACACGTTTTGCTGACCAATCATAAAAATTATCATAAAAGTCCGGGCTACAAACCTTTGCGTTTGTTGGGTGGTATGGGAATTTTTACGAGCGATGGCGAACAGTGGATGAAACAGCGGAAATTGTACCAACCAGCGTTTAGTTTTGACAGCATAAAATCGTACTCCGCTTGTGTCTTGGAAAATGCCGAACAATTGGCAAAACTTTGGCGAAAATCGGCCGAAAATGGGGCATCTGTGAATGTTTCCAAAGACATGATGAAGATTACGATGGGGATTATTAGCGAAACGCTATTTAGCAACCGCATTGAATTCGAATCGCATTTATGGGAAGCAATTACTTATGCGTTGGAGTGGATTAATGATCGAGCTTTAAAAAATCCTTTTGTTTTACCTGCCAATTGGCCCACGGCAAAAAATCGGAAATTCCATGCTTCGGTAGCGGCCTTAAATGAGGTGATTTACGCCGTAATTGAAGAAAAAAAACGCAATAATACCA
>JADZFJ010000389.1 GCA_020849935.1 Crocinitomix sp.
CAGAACCAATTCCGTTGTTTACGATCATTAATTGACCAGCAGTAATATAAACGTCGCCAATGGATAAATCTTCATTTTTAAGGCTGGCGGGCTCCTCAGATTCAACGAAAACGATACAGCTATTATTATCCGAAGGATCATCATCTAGTGGAAAAGCCAAATCCACCGAAGCTTCACCTAAACCATAAACTATACAACAGAATTCTACATCAAATCCCAAGGCTGTCCAATCAAGCGTTTCACTTCCCAAAATTATTTCTCCACCTGTGGGAATCCCATCTACATCTACATGGTAATAATCTTGATAATCAGTAGTTAGCGTCAGTGTTTGTGGGACACCATCCACCAAATAAGCAAAAAAGATGCTGTCACCTAAAACTAAATCAGCTCCTTCGTTGGTAATAATAAATCGTCCATCCATTGGACTTACGTCGATAATATCTCCAGGTTCATAAGTAACAAATTTCGCTGATAAATCAACTTGTGCAACCGCTCCTAGAGAAAAGGCGGTAATTGCCATAATAGAGTAAATTTTTTTCATTGTTTTTTATATTTGATTTACGACAAGGTATTTATATAAAAAACAAGTTCCTAACTTATTTAATAATTTAATAACCAACGATTAATTATTGCTTTTGTAATCCAAAAAAAAGTAACAAATATTGATGTGCATTCGATGTTGGGTTAACTCTATTTTATTGGGTTGGAACGAAGATCAGTTTACGAATTTGAAAATAGACAAACAAAAAAAAGCCTGTTCATCAGAGACGAACAGGCTTTTTATAAAAAGGTTATTCAATTATTGAATAGAGATTTTTCTGTTGATTACAGCTCCGTTTACTTGGATAGAAACAACATAAACACCTGTAGCTAAAGAACTAACTTCCATTGTAGAAGTACCAGCAGCTAAAGTGATAGTTTCGTTTTGAGCAACTTGACCGTTCATGTTAACGATGTTGATGTTAGCTTGAGCACCAGAACCAATTCCGTTGTTAACGATCATTAATTGACCAGCAGCAACATAAACGTTTCCTAATTCTAAACCTAATTCTTCAACTCCTGAAGGATCAACTGGTAAATCGTAAGAAATACACTCAGAGTTATCAGAAGGATCAGAATCAGATGGGAAAGTTAAATCAACTGAAGCAAATCCAACACCATAAACTGCTGTACAAATTTCAACTGTAATTCCAAGTTCAGCCCAAGCCAAAGCAGGATCACCAAAAAGTAATTCATCACCTGTAGCGAATATTTCTTCAGTTATATAGTAGTTAACAAAACCAGCATCTAAAGCCAAAGAATAAATATCTCCATCAATGATGTAAGAGAAATAGATAGTATCTCCCATTGGAATATCAGCACCAACGTTAACGATAGAAACAGTACCATCCATTGGATTGTCGTCAACGCTTGCACCACCAGTGTATGCTGCAAATTCAGATGACATGTCAGTTTGAGCGCCAGCTGCTAAAGAGAAAACTGCCATAGCAGCTAATGTGTAAATTTTTTTCATATTGTTTTTTTTATAAAATTATGTTTTCAAAAGTAGGAATAAAAAATCATTATTCCACAATATTCTTGTCAAAAATATAACGTTGAAATGTTAATAAATTAAATAATTGTAAATTTAAAGAGCTTAGAAAACAAATTTTGCGTGCTCAATTTGATGGTTTTGTTCGATAACGATAGTATACAAACCTCTTGTAAATAAATCAGTTGCCAATTCAATCTTCCCATCTACATCCTCGAAAACCTGATTTAAAACAAGGCTTCCAGTAAGCGAATAAATTGTGATGGATGTACGCACATTTTTCTGACTTATTTCGATAAATAATCGATCATTTGTATGGTATATTCTATTAATTAGATCGATTGAATTGATTTCAGCAGTGTACGTTGGTAAAATCGCTTGAACACAAGTAAGGTTATTGGATGGATCGTCATCACCTGTGTATGGAATTTCTAAATAGGATTCGATACCTTCGCCATAAACTGTCGCGCACATCGAAACTGTATCCCCTGATTCCCAAAATAAAGGCCATTCGAATACATTTGAAACACTAAACTCATCACCTGGTGCAAAATCTTCGTCTAAGACCATTCCTGAATACAGTGAAAGATTAAAATTTAAATCGTAGACCTCATCTTCGACCAAATAGCCATACCAAATGGTGTCGCCAGTCAAAATAGTGGATTCTCCGACATTCTGAATGATAAAACTTCCATTAAATGGATTTTCTTCCACAATAACTCCCTCTTCGTAGACATTCCAACGAATAGAAAAATTATTTTGCGAAAATAAACGCGAAGACAGGAGGAATAGTCCACACAGTAAAATAGCTCTATTCATCATTTTTTTAACTGCTAACATTTTGTTGTCCTCATTCAAATTTCATGCCTTATTGAGTAGGAAGGGTAAACTCATATACCAATACTTCTCCTCCTTTACCAGTCAATGCTAATTTATTGTCCATGATCAAGGCCGAATAAAATCCACGTTCAGTCAGTAATTCCCAATTAGCGCCCTTGTCAAGTGTATAATATGTCCCCTGCGTACCGGTGGCAAAAATAATTTTTCCATCTGGTGTCCCGCAGACACTTGAACAATACCCTCCTAGTCCTTTACTTGTTTGTGTCCATGTATCTCCGCCATCACTTGTAGTGAAACAAATTTTATCATTGTAAGTCGTATCAACATAACTTCCACCTATAATCATTCCTTCGTTCTGACTCCAAAAAAAGATGGAGTAAATTCCGTAAAAATTGCCAGCTTTCATGGGAGTATCTTTTGCCACCCAATTAATACCACGATCGGTGGTTTTAAACAAGCGGGCAGTTTCAGCCATTCCTGTTCCAAAATACACTCCTGAATCGCCAATTGTCTGAATGCTCGTACCGCTTGCTGCAAATCCGGCTTCATTTTCCAAAATTTCGGGCATCGTCAGTGGTTGAAAAGCCAACCAATTTCTACCTTGATTACCTGTCACCGCGATAAAAAAATGTTTGTTGACAGGATCCCCGAAAACCATCCCATTTTGATCACTCGCCCAAAAGTCCATCCCATTTAAAAAAATGCCCGTTGTGTCATAAACTGGTCTAGCTTTTCCAGCTGGAGAAATTCCTGTAATTTTACCATTTTTTCCCGAACTCATTAAAAGACAAGCCCCCATC
>JADZFJ010000390.1 GCA_020849935.1 Crocinitomix sp.
AGGTATTTCATACATCATAGACGTTTACCGGAAAACTGAAAAACCCGAATTAAATCCAATTAAGCAAGGTCTCTTTATTACATTTTTCCCTCAACTTATCGCTGGACCAATAATTAAATACAATGAAATTGCATCCGAAATCAAGGAACGAAAAATTGATTCAGACAATTTAGTGCTAGGTTCTCAAAAATTCATTCGAGGACTTACTAAAAAAGTGGTCTTTGCAGATAATTTTTCGATAATTGCGGACAATGTTTTTAATTCCGATTATTCATCATTACCCACATCTGTGGCTTGGCTTGGGTTATTTGCCTACAGTTTGCAAATCTATTTCGATTTTTCGGGGTATTCTGATATGGCGATCGGAATGGGAAAAATGATGGGATTTAACATTCCAGAAAATTTTAATTTCCCTTATGCTGCTAAATCAATACAAGAATTTTGGAGACGTTGGCACATTTCACTTTCTACATGGTTTAAAAATTACTTGTACATTCCTCTTGGAGGAAATAAAAAAAGTAAATTGAGAACATATTTGAATCTATTTCTAGTTTTCTTTATCACAGGACTTTGGCATGGTGCAAGCTATAATTTTGTGATTTGGGGACTTATCCATGGCTTCTTTCTGATTCTAGAAAGACTATCTCAGAATTTTAGTTTCTCAATTCCAAAACTCATAAAACACTTATATGTCATTTTGGTTATCTCCATCTCTTGGGTTTTTTTCAGGTGCGAAACCTTGAGCGATTCAATCACTTTCATTTCAAAACTTTTATCTTTTACTGAACTTGGAGATTACTACGTACTAATCCTTTTAAATAATTATGTTTTTCTATTATTCTTAGCAGGTATCCTTTTTTCAATTGGAGCAAGAAAGTGGCATATAATTTTTAACGTACGTTCAGTAAATTTCAATATAACTACCTCCTTACTTTATTTAATTGTTTTGGTTTACTGCTTGTCCGAAATGGCTGTAAGCACAAACTCCCCATTTATTTATTATCAATTTTAGGGATTATGAAAGAAATTCAAAAGAATATTTATTTCACTATCTTCTTAGTAATACTTTTGGTACCATCACTTGGCCTAATTTTGAAACTTGACTTTAATGAAAATTGTGAAAACAGAGCATTGGCTGAAAAACCAAAATTTGAAATCTCAGACCAATATTTTAAAGAATTTGAGGTTTACTTTAAGGAGAGAATTGGCTTTAGAAATACTCTTTCTCATTTAAATTCTTCACTGAAATTCAACTTCTTGAATTCTTCGGTTAAGCCTACAGAAGTGCTAATAGGAAAAAATGGCTTCCTTATTTACACATCAAAAAAAGATGAAGAAATGGCGAGTTATATTGGATCAAATAGTTGGACACCTTCAGAACTAGAATCTCAATACCAGATGCATTTTCAAAGAAAGCAATTTTTAGATTCAATGAAAGCGGATTATCTAATTGTTGTTTGTCCCAACAAAAACCAAATATATCCAGAATATCTACCGTGGCAGATGAAAATGCAAACGATAAAAAATGATTCACGTGCACAACAATTAAATGATCTGTTTAAAAGAAAAAACAGCACAATTTCATACCTCTATTTAAAAGACGCACTTCTTTCAAAAAAAGGAAAGGATTTGATGTATTTTAAACACGATACGCACTGGAATAAACTTGGAGCATTTTACGCGTATCAAAAAATAATGGACGAATTAGGCATAAAACCATTTGAAATTTCAGATTTTCTGGTAACCAAAAAATCAAAATCAACTGCTGATTTAAAAAACCTACTTGGTATTTGCAATGATTATAATCTCACTGAATCAGTACCCGATTTCGTTTTTTCTAATTCATCCATGAAAGCTACAGAAGTAAAATGCAACCATAATTCAGCAATTCAACTAAAAAATGAAAACGCAAAAGATAAGCGCACTATCTTAGTTTTCCAGGATTCGTTTGGCACAGCATTAACTCATTTCATTTCACTACACTTTAAAAACACCATTTTTGTTCCGTCGGATTATAATGAGAACGACATAAAACAATTAAAACCTGACATTGTGATTGCCGAAAAAGTTGAAAGACATTTGTAGAAATATTCTTTTTCCAATTTGTTTCTGTTAGCTTACAAATAGACTTCCACATTTTTTACTTATCAAAAATCAACGGATTTAAGCTTCGTAAAAAGTCGACGGTTTCCATCGGCCACGCTATAAATCGTTGATCATTTCGAAAGTTTCTGTCATCAGCGATGTTGCTACTTCCCTTGTTAACCGCAAATTTATGTTGAGTTAAAATTTATAATCAACAGCGAAAGTTTAACCAAAAAAATGATGGTGGTGAGGTAAGATAAATGTTATAATCTCCTACCAAAGAAAACCCTAAAGCCTTATTCCAATTCCGATTTGGGGTAAAAGACCAAAGGATTTTAAACTTTCCGGACGGTTTTCAAGGCTTGATTTTGAACCAAAGTAAGCAATGCCGCGTAATTGGGGATTTAGATAGAGGAGACGTTTGTAAAAATATAACTCGTAACCAAGGTATGGCGTGAAAATAAAGGTCGAAAGCCTATTTACTCCTAGGTTGCTTGGCTGAGAAATGTCAAAATACTCCCAACCTAAAATAACACCTACATAAGGATTACTTTCTCGGGATGGAAACAATTTGAATCGGTACCGTGCATTTAGGGCTAATTCGAATCCTAAACGAACATCGGTGGTATCGCTTTGCCCAACATTGGTAAACAAAACCTCTCTTAAAGGGTCAGGCACATCTAAAAATGCGGTAAACAAACCCAAACTTAGTTGGTTGTTTTGAGATATGTTCTGATAAACTCCCCCAGAAAACCCTCTTAAAAAAAAACTCGCAGGCTCTACTTCTATCCTTAAATCCCTATCTTTGAGCGTATCGGCTGTTTGTGCATTTAAATGAGAAAAAATAAATAAAGAAGCACTGAGTAAAATTAATTTTTTCATGTGTAATTTTATTGTTATTTGTTGATTTACAAGATGTACATTTAAGCTGTTGACAATCAAAGATAGGTAAAATGAGGCAAATTATTCCATTTTTTTTATTCGGATTTTATGGCTTGCTCCTCCTTTGTTTTTCTCCCGAAAAAGCGACCGCTCAACCTGTTCGAGGACAACTTATCCAAGCTGATCTTCCTCCGGAATTAACTGAATATGTATCAACGAATGGCTTGAATTTGGTGAACCTCCGCAAACTGACCAATATGTTGACAGACCAGGATTGGGGATCACAAAACGGCCTTGTCTTACCTAATCGGAAAAAGGCATTTGTGCGACATGTCAAACAAATCAGTGAAAAATTAGAGGAAGTTTATTTTAGAAATTGGCCGATCCGACAAGAAGATTACGAATTAATTTATGAATTGGTGCTCCTTCAAAAAGCTTTTATCGCGCAAGGAAAAATGGATGAGAAAGGAACGCTTGGAGTGTTTGAAAAAGTTAAAATGATCTTGGCATCTTACCAAAGCCAACATCAATTTAAGTATAAAATACCAAAAACAATTCCACCAAATACACTAGATGAACCCACAAATTCGCCCTATTGGCAGCGGAATAACAGCCAAATTCCTTTAGAAAAACGATTTGCCGAGTTGGCAAAGTCAAAAAAAATTAAAGATCGAGATACCTTGGTGATTTTATTTAAGGAGTTTAGCTACTCCGGATCGGCACCCAAAATTAAAACCTACGACCTTGATTTGGACAATGAATGGATGCTGAAATGGGGCGACGAAGTTCATACCGATATTGCAGGATCTCGCATTTTTGCTTGCTTAGGATACGATGTCGATCATCCCTATTTTTATTCGAAAGAAAAATTAACGCTTATTTTTGACCCCGAAATTTCATCCATCACATGTGCCCAATTAAAAGATAGTTTGACCAAAATTTATGGGTTTGATCTGTCGCCATTTATTTATTCGGAAGGTATTGTTTCTAATAAAATGGTCATTGCTCAACCAACCTTGGCACCATTTCTTGGGCGTGAATTTTTACAGTTTAAAAAATGTGCGGTCGAGGCGCGTCCTGATCGGATCAAACGAATTGGACCTTTGGATTTAGAAGACGTTTATCAAGCAAATCGTAAAGAATTACGAGGTGCGATTTTGGCACATGCCTGGATTGATAATTGGGACACACGGGCTGCGAATACGGTATTAACCACCGTTCATCAAGGCAATTATAACTATCGCCTTTCAAGCACTTTTTCAGATTTAGGGACAAGCTTTGGGGTTGAATTAAGTCCCGTAAATCGTGATTTTAAGGTAGGATTAGTAAATGAATTTTCGTGGGAATTGGCCCAAAAAAAAGGGAACAAGGTTTCCTTGGCCTATCGACTTAACAGCCTACCCTATCTTTATAAAACCGCTACTTATTCAGATTTATATTGGATGGCTACAAAAATCGCCGCCATTGACGGGAAAATATTAGAAAAAATAATGAATAAAACAGGTTGGCCGACACCCATCGCACACTTGTATTATTATAAACTAGCGTCCCGACGTGCCTCCATTTTATCAGCATTCGATATTGTCGATCCTCACCCAATTTTTTTTGATGAAAATTATTCTTACAGTGAAAATGGCGTGGAAATTATAAACAA
>JADZFJ010000391.1 GCA_020849935.1 Crocinitomix sp.
ATAGCCTGATGATTCCATTTATGTTGCGAATCTTTAATGATTTCCTTCCTTCAACAACTCAGGAAACTTCGCTTTAAACCTGTTTAATCGTGGAATTGAAACCGATTGAATGTAACCCTGTTTTGGATGAAGACGTTCGTAATTCTGATGATAATCTTCGCCCATCCAAAATTTTTCGAAAGGTTTTACTTCGCTTGCAACCTCAAAACCATCTTGTCTTAAACTGGCGATTTTTTCCTCAATGGCTAGTTTTTCAGGTTCAGTTTGATAAAATGCAATGCTGCGGTATTGGCTTCCATGATCGGGTCCTTGGCCATTTACTTGCTCAATTTCCTGACTGCCAAAATAAACCTCAACCAACTGCTTAAAAGAAACAACAGTCGAATCGTACAAAATTTCAACTGCCTCGGCATGACCGGTTAACCCTGTATTGGAATCTTCGTAGGTAGGATTTTCAGAATGACCGCCGGAATATCCATTATACACTTCATGCACCCCTTTCACGCTTTCAAAAATTGCCTCGACACACCAAAAACATCCACTCGCAAAATAAGCACGTTGTAAGGTATCTAAATCCACCTTTTTTTCTAACGAAGGCTGTTCTTTATTTTCAGGTAGATCAACAAGTTCGGCTGGTTTTTCATCCGTTTGACAAGCATTACTGCCAAAAATCAATCCAAATAAGAGGAAAAAAGTGAGGGAGTGTTTCTTTAAATTCATTGCTGTTTTTTTTATCATAGTCTGACCAAATTCGAATTCCTTACAAATTCATTTAAAGGGAGCAAGCACAAAGTTCACAAAAAATTACCTATCTTCACCGTAGAATATGAAATTTACCGAATTAGCGTTAAAAGATGAAGTATTAGAAGCTTTATCGTACATGGGGTTTGAGAACGCCACCCCAATTCAAGAAAAAAGCATTCCAATTATTTTGGCAAATCAAGACATTATTGCATGTGCACAAACAGGTACAGGAAAAACTGCCGCCTTTGTTCTGCCCATTTTAAATAAATTAGTTGGTAAAGAAGATTCGTGTATCGACACATTAATTATTGTGCCAACCCGCGAATTAGCGATTCAAATTGAACAACAAATTCAAGGTTTATCTTACTTTTTATCCGTAGGTTCAAAAGCGATTTATGGTGGTGGTGATGGAAAAGATTGGGAGCTTCAAAAAAATGCACTCAAAGAAGGCACAGACATTATTGTGGCAACGCCAGGCAAGTTATTGTCTCACCTAAAAATGGGGTATGTGGATTTTAAACACATTAAACATTTGGTGTTAGACGAAGCAGACAGAATGTTGGACATGGGGTTTTCGGACGATTTAAATAAAATCTTCTCTTACCTCCCTGAAAAACGTCAAACTTTAATGTTTAGCGCAACCATGCCTGATAAAATTAAGGTATTGGCGCGAAAAATTTTGAATGCTCCAAAAGAAATCACCCTTTCTGTCTCTAAACCAGCCGAAGGGGTCACACAAGGAATCTACCTCACGTTTGACACGCAAAAACAAGCGGCCTTAAAGTATATTTTAGACGAACGCAAGGATTATGACAGCATCATCATTTTTACCTCTGCAAAGGCGAAAGTGTCTGAAATTAATAGTTTTTTAAGACGTGCTGGCTTTAAGTCAAAAACCATTTCTTCGAATTTAGATCAGAACGAACGCGAAGAGGTACTCCGCGAATTTAGGGCAAAAAATGTGCGGATTCTTGTGGCAACAGATGTGATGTCACGCGGAATTGACATTAAAGAAATTAACATGGTAATCAATTACGATGTGCCACATGATGCCGAAGATTACGTTCACCGAATTGGGCGAACAGCTCGGGCAAATACAACAGGTGAGGCTTTTACGCTTGTGAATCCAAAGGATTTTCAAAAAATGAAACGCATCGAAAAATTAATCGAAGCGAAAGTTCCCCAATTTGAATTGCCAAAAGAATTGGGCGAGTCGCCCGATTGGAATACAAAAGAGCCGGCTAAACGATCTTTTGCTAAAAAGAAAAATTTCCGTCCAAAACCAAAAAAAACAAGCACACCCCAAAAATAAAATGCCATTTCAATGTACTAAAAAGTGAATAATTTTGGCATTTTTCGAACAACAATTTATGGAAATTGAAGATCTATGCCAAACGATCCACAATAAATAATTAAATTTACGGTTGTTACCTCATTTTTTGACAGTTTAACCTACCAATGCCAAATCCAATACTATGAAATTAAAAATTTCACTTTTCTTAACTACCCTCCTATTTATTGGAGTTTCTTTTGCCCAAACCAAACGACATCAAGGATTATTGTGGGAGATTTCTGGCAATGGACTTAAAACGTCTAGTTACTTGTATGGCACCATGCACGTGGCGAATAAATTGGCCTTTAACGTGAGTGACTCTTTCTATATTTGTCTCAACAAAGCCCAAGGAATCGCTTTAGAATCTTCGCCTGCAGATTGGATGCAAGATTATCGCGACATGGACGCGTCTTCAGGAGGTGGCTATTCGTTTGGTAATTTTTATGAAAGAGCTTTCAGAATTTATGACTTAAATAAAGATGTTGCTTATTTGCTGATGCAAAATAAAAACAGCTTAATGAATCAAATTTTATATCGATTTAATTCAGGCAGTGAAGATTATCAGGAAAGTACGTTTTTGGATATGTTCATTTACCAAGCTGGCGCCAAAAATGGTAAACCGATTCATAGTTTAGAGACCCTCGAAGAAGTTATTCTCCTGTCGATAAAAGCGATGACCCCTGACAAAGTAAAAGAAGAAATTGACAATAAAAACAACCGTTATTTAGATCAAGATTATCAAAACAGAGGTAATTTAATGCAAGATGCCTACCGTCGTGGGGATTTGGATCTGATTGACTCCTTGAGTAAATCAAATAATCCAACTTCTGTTTACCATGATTACTTCATTGTCGAACGGAATCGTAACATGGTCAATCGAATCGATTCGATTATGAAATACCAATCTATTTTTATTGGCATTGGAGCCGCCCATTTGCCAGGTGATGGCGGCGCTATTGAAATGTTGCGTGAAATGGGATATACCTTGCGCGCAGTCGATCCAAAATCAACAGGGAAATCGCATAAAATGCGAAAAAAATTGGAAGAGTTGTACAAGGCACCGGTCATGAAAAAATTTGCGACTAGTGATAATTTTATCCAAGGAGTTGTCCCCGGAACGCTTTTTGAAATGCCCACTGGATCCGGTAAACAATTGGAATATTTATGCCCAGAAACTGCAAATGGTGGATATTACAGCATCATCCGACAATTTACTTTTGGAGGTGTTTTTGGAAAAACCCCTGAATTTTATAAAGAAAGTTTTGACAGTTTGGTGTATATCGCAACACCGGGCGACCTGATCTCAAAAACAGCCGTGAAGGTGAGTGGTTATGATGGGTACCGAATTTTAACGAAAACCAGCAAAAATGCTTTGGTAGATTATTTAATTCTTTTCACTCCCACCGAAATCATCGCCATTAAGGGATATGGAATTGGTGACTATATTACCAAAAGTGAACCAAAACGATTTTTCACCGAACTAGAAATTGCCAAAGGTCATTCAAATTGGAGTGACGTGACTCCTAAATTTGGCGGAGCAACCTGGAAAATGAAAGGGTTAGTGACTGGAAAAGATTTAATTGATGGTTTAGAATCGGCTTCTATCAATCCGGTTTATCAATCGTATGATCAAGAAACATCGGATTACTTTTTGGTCATGAGATATACCTTTAACGACTTAGGTTATATTGAAGAAGATTCATTTGACTTGGCTTATTTAGGGAAAACTTTTGCGGAAGAACACGGATTTAAAGTCGCTACTTCTACCCTAAAATCAAATGGCACTTATAATTATATTATGCAAAGTATCGTGCCAGATGAAACGCATGAAAAGTTGCCGGAAGAACTTAGCTTAAAAATCATAACCAAAGGAGGCAATTATTATTTGATGCTTACCAACAGCAAAAATGAAAATGCAACTACATTTTTTGACTCCTTTAGTTTCCAAGATTTTGTCATCAATCAAACTTACGAAGTGTTTGTGGACACCAATTTGTTCTATTCTGTCGAAATTCTTAAGAAAAAAGAGGTTCCTCAATTTCCAGAAAGATCGTATTACAATCAATTCAACGAGGAGGAAGAAGATCGTTCCTATCTTGGCGATTCAGGTAATAAAGTACACGAAATCAGCCAAACACAAGAAAGTATTTACGTTGGATATGTCAAATTTCATGACTATTTGAGTATTGATTCTGTCGATCGATTTATGAAGAATCGTATCAACATTCATTCGGCAGACGATGACATGAAAATTTCTCGTTTAAATGTTATCCAAAAAGACAGTCAATATATCCGCACCTTTCTCTTAACAGATACCGCAAGTTCGAAAGGTTTATTAACCCAACTAATTCTTTATCATGGAGTTGAATATACAATTCAAACTTTAATTGACACTGTGAGTGGCCCATCTATTTATGTCCAACATTTTTTTGATACCTTTAAGCCAAAAGATACTTTGATCGGACAGGATCTTTTTTCAGATAAAGCCCAATTATTTTTTGAAAATATCTACGGAGACGATTCATTGAGTAAGGAAAATGCGCTTAAATCGATTGGAATGGTGCGATTTAAAGAAAAGGACGCGGATCGTTTAATTGAATTGTACCGTAACTATAAATTTGAAGAAGACGATGAACAAGGTTACCGCGAGCAGGTTTTAGAAGCGTGTTCGAATATCAAATCGGATAAAATTTATAAATTTCTATCCGAGGTTTACCGTGAAAATAACTACAATGCTGCCTTACAATTTTCGGCCATTCGTGCCTTAGGGAACACTGAATCTGCGGAAGCAACTGATCTTATAAAAAATTTAATTCTTGAAAATCCTCCATTTAGTGAAAACATGGAAGATTATTCATTTTCTGGCGGGCTGTATGATTCGCTCGAATTAACAAAAAACTATTTTCCTGCCATCCTTGACATGCTTCAATACAATGAATATGAGCTCGAGATAATGGAATTATTGGCGCATGGCTATATGGATTCGTTGTATGCCTATGATTCCTTTAAATCAGAAAAAAGTAGGTTGATGCGGAATGCTAAAATTGAATTAAAACGAATCGTAGCTTCTCAAAAAAAGGGAGAAGAGGAAAATGAAGACGAATATTATTCATGGCAAGACCTTGATTTTGATTTCTTCAATGGTTTTAGTACTGGGAATTGGGGGGATTATTTCGAAAAACAGTATTCGAGTTCAGGTAAGACATTTTCGTTACTTTTAAATTATTACACCTTGATGTGTGCCTTTAAAAAAGCGGGGGTCCCCGAAGTGGATGCATTTTTTGCAGATGTTTACCGCGTTGAAGACAAAGAATTTAAAGCTGGTATTCAATTTATCCACCATAAATTAGGAATGCCTGTGGATACAGCGATCTTAAACGAAATTGCGCAAGACGTTGAATATCGAAATTGGCTCTACGATCAATTATTTTATTTTGACATGCCTTCGTATTTTGATCCATCGATCACGCAAGAGGACTTATGTTTTGGAAAACTCTATCAGTCTGGCTATGATGAAGAAACAGATTCGGTCGTTTTTCTCAGAAAAGAATATGTAAAAAATGGCACCGACGAAGGGTATATTTATTTCTTTAAACGTAAAGAAGAAAATAAGAAAAATTGGATGATTGATTACGTGGGTGTTTTACCGGAAGAGGATTCCGATACGATTAATCAATTTGCCGGCTATTCAATCCAGAAAAAAGGGTTGGCCTTTAAGAATGACGAAGAAATGGAAGAAACAATCAAACAAACCCTCGAAGATTTTTCATTAATTGGAAGAGCGCGTACTGGAAAAGGGAATGAATCCGAAAATTTCTTTGATTTGTTGAATGGTTATTAAGTAGCGATCCAAATTAAAAATCATCTTTCTTATCCCCTATTTTTTAAACAAAA
>JADZFJ010000392.1 GCA_020849935.1 Crocinitomix sp.
ACCGTTTAAGCTATGGATGGCTCAAATGGAATCCGAAAGAAACGAATCAGAATTTTTAGAATTAGGTGGGCGTTTCACTTAAATTTAGTTGTACCCGAATAACTGTCACAGAAATAATAATTACCGCTCCTTCAATCTCCCAAACCCCTCAACCTGATTCATTTTTTTCAAAACAAAACTGGCACCAAAAGTGACAATATGGGCGTTGAGGCCTGTGCTTCTGCCGTAATAATTATAATCGAGTGAAAGGCTTTTGAGAGCGATGATCCAGAGGTGTTTGGAGGTAAATTTGTCCGTGTATTTGACTCCTAACCCGTATTGATTGGCGCGGTAGGCCGACAAATCATAATCGGAGGTGTAAAATTCGGAGGTGGATAATAATTGTTCGTAAGGCGCAAAATAATTGGCGGCTGTTTGAATATAAAAGCGATAATTTGGATAAAGGGTAAATTTATTGCCAAGTTTAATCGCTAATTCGCCGTTGATGGTATGCGCCTTGAGCCCCCAATCGTCGAAATAATACCGATAATAAGTTCGGAGCACCAAATATTCATTGATGTACTGATTTAACCGAATGCCGATTGGGACTTTGATTCTCAGATGTGGCAAGCGTTCGATATCGTCCGCCAATTGGAAAACATCCCTGTTTTTAGGATCGGTATAGAATGGAATACTGGCAGCGTTTCCGATATAATAATTTGCTGTATCGGCAATATAAACCCGTTGCATCGGATTTGCCAACCAACCTGTTTGAATATTAAGGTCCGAAAAGATTCCAATTTGGGTGGTTTTGCTTAAAATTTGTGAAAATCCTAAGGCCAAGGCATACGAATTTCTGCCTTTGTCGGTGATGAGGGTGGTATTATTCGGTTTCCAAGCGGTAGGCGCGGATTTGTCCATCACAGCACCTGTTTGATCCAAAATATCTGTTCCTTGGAAAAAGTCTGCGTTTAAATTTCCGCCATTGTCATAAAATGTTTTTATTTCGGTGGGATATTCTGGACGCCATCCGTCTAAATACACATTGGCATTTATACTCAATCGGGTATTTTTTTTGTTGTATAATTTTATCAAGCCCGCACCTGCACCAATGGACATATAATCATATTCGTTGGCAGCGTTTATATTTCCTGAAATTATGGTATTCCGATCATCTGACGAATGGCTGTAACCAACCACCAAATTTGTCCATACATCTTTCCTTGAAGCACCTGTTGAGGCAGCCCAAGGTGTTCCGGTATTTGCACCACCGCCGCCGCCGCCATCATCGTCGTCGTCATCATCGTCATCTCCTCCACCTTTCGATGCACCTGTCCAAGGATTTAAATTACTCGAAGAGGCCGAAGTATACGCAGAAACCGTTCCGTTTATACTCAACACCCCATCTAATTTAACAGGAATGGAAACACTGATATCCGTTGCGAAATCATCGAGTTTTTCAGAACCAATTCCACCCGTTACGGCGGCATTTTGTCCGTTTTGATGATAAAAACTACTCAAAAGATCCACTTCGGTGTTTTCCAACACCCTTTTTTTATAGACCACAGTAGAATCGGGTTTGGTTTGACCAAACACAAAAAAGGGAAGAAATACCCAATAAAAAAGGAGGTTAGTTTTCATCGTATAACATTAATTACAACCACAGCCACCGCCTGATTTTCCACCATTAGCACCCGAAGCACCTTCGCGATAAACTTGAAAAGTATTTTCAAATTTTTTACCTTTCCGATCAGATAATTCCATATCAGGATCGTTCAGATTTACCTTTTCGTATTCCTTCACCACCGTGCAAGCGCTCAATCCTAACAGCATAGAAGCGCCAATAACTAGTTTATTTTTCATTAATTGTTATGTGTTTTGAAGTATAAATTTTTCCTTGTGCGTCAACAATAATACATTCCACATCAGGCAATTGATTAATTCTATCTAACCCTACCTCCGTGCCTAAAACAAAGACCGCTGTCGCTAGGGCGTCCGCTAATTCGGCACTGACGGCAAAAATGGTCACACTAATAATTCCTGTGGCGGGATAACCTGTTTTAGGATTGATAATATGTCCATATCGAACGCCGTTAAACTCCACAAATTTTTCATAATCACCACTAGTGACTACCGCGCCTTGTTTTAGCGGAAGGATGCCAAACGCATTGTCTTTGTTCATCGGGTTGGTAATCGCCACCATCCAATCCGTTCCATCGGGTTGTTTTCCCCACGTATTCATGTCACCCGACGCATTCATGATTCCTGCAACCACTCCCTTTTCCATCAAAAGTTGTTTTGCTTTATCGGCCGCATACCCCTTTCCAATCGCACCAAAGCCTATTTTCATCCCTTTCTCAGAAAGAAAAACAGTTTGACTGTCCAGATCTAAAATTATCTTTTCATACCCTGCCCTTTCAACCGATGCTTGGATTTCCTCCGGAGATGGCATGGCGGTCATACTTCCATCAAATTTCCAAATTTTGTCCATCGAGGCGTAGCTGATATCAAAGGCACCGTCAGTCAATTTTGAAATGGCAATGGAACGTTGAATCAAGTCAATTAACTCCTTGTCTACCTTTACTGGACGAATTCCTGCATTTCGATTTATTCCAGAGGTTTGAGAAGTAGGATCCCAATCCGAAATCAATTTTTCGATGCGTGTAATTTCTGCCATTGCCGTATCGATATAAGCATTGCCCTCCGCTTCAGTTGCCGCCACAACGGTTAAATCAAAACGACTGCCCATCAATAAGGTCGTGCGATACGTGGCTAATTGTGCTTGTGAAACAAAGCTCAATCCAACCAGTAAAAAGATAAAAACAAACGCTTTCATCGCTTAAGGAATCAGCTTGATTAAGAGCTCCAAATATGCCGCAGGACTTATCTCTTGATACCCCATATTGCCAAGCACCGTCAAATTTTTATCCATTAATACGACCAGAGGAAAATAACCATTGGTATTGTATTTTTCAGCTAATTCGCCATTTTTAGCTTCTTGCTCGGGAGGAAGTTGATTCGCTTTTCTTTTCGGAAAATCGGCACGAACAAGTACAAAATGATCCTTCGCATACGTTTGAAAAACGTCCGAAGCCCAAATTTCCTTTTCCAAGCGCATACACGGCACACACCAATCCGACCCAGAAAATACCAAAAGAATGGTTCGATTGCTGTCTAAAGCGATTTTTTGCGCCGTTGGTAAATCGGTTTGCCAAAGTTGTGCTTGCGCGTTTGGCATAAAATACATGACTAAAAGCAAGAGTAATAATGATCTTCTATTTTTCATTTTTATTTTTTTTAGATTGATTTTTAAAATCCATCTGCTTCATCTTTCACAATTAAAAATGAAACAGGTGGAAATTGTTCCTAATCGTCATCATCATCGTTGTCGACAGGAATTTGAGTGGTTGAGGTGCCACTACGAATTTCATCGTGTCTAATTTCACCACCAGAAGTGCCAGTTTGTTTGGCAAAAACTAAGACAATAAAAGCCAAACCTAACACTGCAATACTGACAATGGAAGAAAAGGTTTTTTGTCTAAAACTAGCCCATAAGCCTATCAACGAAAGACCGCCTAAGACGTAGGACAAAAGCGAAAATAATTCGGCGGCTTCCTCATGCTTTTCAATAAAACTTTCCGAAATACCGTTGATGTTTTCTACCACTTCTTCGGCGCCTTCGCCACTTGTCATGGCGGCGATGGTGGTGACTGCTCCGATACTAAATACCATGTAAGCCGTTCGTTTAACTGCTTCAGATTTAGCGATGAGTCCTGTAATCAAGATGATTACTCCCACTAGTGGGAAAATGATTGGTAAATGATTTACCACGAGGTGAAAATGTGCGTCGTTCATAATTATTCAGTTATTAAATTAAAAGCTCCTTTGATTAAAAATTGTGTACTGTCATTAAAATCGGTTTGATTAAGGATTTCCACGAATCCGTTGTTTGTCTCACCGACAATAATTTCTTTTTTGACAAGCGTGTATCCGCTGTTTGATGCACTTTCAAGCACTAAGGCAAATGATTGACCATCAATTTCTACCAAGGCATCTTCTGGTAAAGATACCTTATTAATTGACGTGGAGTAGATATCTGCTTCGACATACATGCCCGGACTAAATTTTGAGGTCATTTTTTGGTCAGAAAGATGGCCGTGAACCCCAATAGTGCGCGATGTTGGGTCGACCGTTTTATTCACTAAAAGAACTTCAGCCGAATAAACATTTACCTTATCTTCCTGAATTCTAAATTGAATAGCTTGACCAACATCAATTTTTGGTAAGTCTTTTTCAAAAATTGTTAATTCTAAATGCAAATGTTCGGTATCCACAATTGTTACGGCGATTTGAGAGGGGTTTAAAAAGACTCCTCTGGTGATATCCACTTTTGTCACATAACCGTTAATTGGTGAGGTCACTTGCACCGTCGTGCGAATATTATCCACTGTTAAATTGGTCGGATTGATATTCATCAAAATCAACTTTTTACTTAACGATTCCACTTTTACGCTGGTAACGTTGTAATCGGATTCGGCTTTCAGAAAATTTTTCCGTGAAGACACGTTGTCCTCCACCAAATTCTTTTGGCGTTCGTAATCTGATTTTAAATAAGTTAATTGGGCTTTTGCTTCCAAATAATCTTGTTGCATCTGCACAAAATCAGGATTTTCCAGGGTAAAAAGTACTTGTCCTTTTTTGACCCTTTGCCCTTCTAATAATTGTAAATCTTTTACCGTTCCTCCAAAATAAGAACTGACAGAGGCGCGGTTTTCTGGTGGTACATCAAACCTTCCGGTGGCTTTTACCACTTCGTGAAAGGTTTTTTGCTGCAAACTTCCTAATTCCATTTCGGACGATTCAAATTGAATTTTGGTTAATTCGTACCGATCTTTTACCTCTAATTCGAGTTGATCGGTTAGATTGGCGGCGGGTTCTGGTTGCGACCCACAAGCGGACATCACGAAGACTAGGGCGATTAATCCTTGGTTTAACCTTCTTTTCGATTGATGATAATTATATTGCTTTTTCATGTTAATTAATTCATTAAATAGTTCATTTCCAATACAGTCATGTTATATTGCAATAGGAAATTCAAATAATTCACTTCGATTGTTTTTGCGTTTTCTAAAAGTTGGGTGTATTGGAGAAAATTAATCTCCCCATTCACATAGGCTTGATTGGCGTAAAAAATCGTTTCTTTCGCCAAAGTTTTACCTGTCGATTCGTAATAAGTAAGACCTTCGTTAAATTGCCGTAAATCGGCCTGTAAGGCTTGGTATTTCGCCAGTAATTGCAATTTATAATTGTCGTGTTCGGCGGCTAAAATCAATTCTCCTGTTTTGGCCGCTTTAATTTGTGCCTTTTGGCTTCCAAACCACAAAGGCACCGCAACCCCAATTTGAAATCCTGCATAGGATTGTGTGCCCGTTCCATTATTTGTCCCTTGAAAAACAGTTGCATTCAGGTCGGGCATTAATTTTTGTTTTTCTAAATCCACCAGTTGCGAAGAAAGTTTCATGGCATCTGCATAATAACTTAAGGTAGGATGGTTCGCGCTGTCCAAAGGTAAAAGTACCATCCGTGCAAGGGGTTCGCCCAAGACCGTGAAATTGGTATCGGCTTGCAACCATTGATTCAAAAGAATTGAATTCCGTTGAATATTTTCGTTAATTTGATTGACTTGCAACCAAATTTCTTTCTTTTTAGTTTCAGCGGTCAATTTTTCTAAATAATTAGTTTCACCTTGTTCAAAACGTCGATTCGCCGCTAGTTCAAACGAGGTGTAAAGGCTATCGAGGTACTGATAATTTTGAAGCATTTCTTCCCAATAAACAATTTCATTGTACACTTTGTGAACTTGGAAGGTCAGCATTTGTTGATCGATTAAAAATTGATCTTTCACCAATTCAGATTTTCCCTCCATCACTTTTCGTTGGGCGACATAGACCGTTGGAAAAAGAAAACTTTGATTAATTCCCCAGACATTTAAGGGCAAATTATTTGGTGCGATATTATTTAAATCTTTGTTGTAATAAATCTCGGTTTTGCTAATGTCCACCGCACTTCCAATCAACTGTTCGCTTTGGTTGACTCGTTGGGCAGCCGCTTCGAGGCCAAGGTTGTTTTTTAAGGCGATATCAACTGCTTGATCCACAGAAATTTTATGATCTTGTGATTGTCCTACAACAGGTACCACAAAAATCAAGGCAATTACGAGCGCTTTAACGCCTCCTTTTTTGTTTTTGACAGGCGATTTTCGATCGAAAATTGCGTATAAAATTGGCAATACAATTAGGGTAAGCAAGGTTGCAGAAATTAATCCCCCCACCACCACGGTCGCTAATGGGCGTTGAACCTCAGCACCAGCCGAAGTTGAAATCGCCATTGGCAAAAATCCCAATGCTGCCGCAGATGCTGTTAATAAAACTGGTCGCAAACGGTTTTTTGTACCTATTAAAATTCGTCGGTTGATGTTGGTGATTCCATGGGCTTTGAGTTCTTTAAATTCCTCAATTAACACAATCCCATTTAATACCGCAATCCCAAAAAGAGCAATAAATCCAACCCCTGCAGAAATACTAAATGGCAAATCACGCAAATAAAGGAAAATCACCCCCCCAACCGCCGACATCGGAATAGCGCTGTAAATAATTAAGGCTTCTTTGGCTGAATTAAAGGCGAAATACAATAGAATAAAAATCAATAATAAAGCAATTGGAACGGCAATCATCAAACGTGCTTTTGCGGTTCGTAAATTCTCAAATTGCCCACCGTATTCAACCGAGTATCCCATGGGTAAATCCACTTTTTCTTCGATTATTTTTTGTACATCCTTTACCACCGATTCTAAATCTCGATTCCGAACGTTTACGCCAACCACAATCCTTCTTTTGGTATTGTCCCGTGAAATTTTTGCAGGCCCCTTGGTGTAAGAAATGGTTGCCAATTCACTCAATGGCAGTTGATTTCCGTCTGGAAGTAAAACCGTTGCCGTTTCAATATCTTCAATATCATGGTGATGAGCGGAATCAAATCTAACCACTAAATCAAATTGTTTTTCGCCTTCAAACACCGTTCCTGCTGGCATTCCTGCAAAACCCATGGTAATTATGTCGTTTAATTCTTCGACATTCATTCCATATTTTGCAATCTTTTGGCGGTCGTATTTCACCGACATTTGCGGTAAACCTGCAACTTTTTCCACGATAATATCCGCCGCACCTTCTACACCCTGAATGGCATGTTCGACTTCGGTGGCGAGTTTAAATAAGGTGTCCAAGTTCTCACCAAAAATTTTAATCGCTAAATCGGCACGCACCCCGGTGATTAATTCGTTAAATCGCATTTCGATGGGTTGGGTAAATTCAAAATCCACACCTGGAATTTCAGCCAAGGCTTCTTTAAATTTATCCGCCAATTCATCTTTCGTTTCCGCCGAAACCCATTCTTCTTTTGGGCGAAGTTTAATAATCACATCACTTTCTTCCATCGACATCGGATCGGTAGGAACTTCTGCCGCACCTATTCGACTCACGACTTGTTCAACTTCTGGAAAACGTTTTAAGATTTTTTCAATTCGGGTTGTGGTCAAAACGGTATTGCTTAAAGAAGTGCCCGTTTTTAAAACCGGTTGAATCACAAAATCACCTTCATCCAAGGTCGGCACAAATTCGCCACCCATTCGAGTAAATAGCACCCCAACCACAATTAATAAAACAGACGCCATGCCCAAAACCAATTTTTTACGGCGAAGCGCCCATGCAATGGTCGGGCGGTAATTGTTTTCAAAAAAGGTAATTAAGCGCGATGAAATTGTTTTTTTAGCAGGATTAGATGGTTTAATAAAAAGGGACGCCATCACGGGTACGTAGGTGAAACAAAGAATCATCGCCCCGAGCAAGGCAAAACAAAACACCAAAGCCATGGGCTTAAACATTTTTCCCTCCACCCCTACTAAAGATAAAATTGGAATAAATACGATAATAATAATCAGCTGCCCAAATACCGCAGAGTGCATCATCTTCGTGGCGCCTTTTAGGGTAATTTTATCGATAAAGGATTGTCTTTCTTCTTTTGGCAAAGCCATTAATTGCACCCGATCGGCGGTGATTTTGTACGCGATAAATTCGACAATGATCACCGCACCATCAATGATAATTCCAAAATCGATGGCGCCAAGACTCATTAAATTTGCATCTACTCCAAAAATATACATCAAGGACAAGGCAAAAAACAAACACATTGGAATCACGGAAGCCACCACCAAACCTGAGCGCAAGTTCCCCAACAAAAGCACCACCACAAAAATAACGATCAGGCAACCCAAAATCAGGTTTTCGGCTATGGTGAAGGTGGTTTTACCAATCAACTCACTTCGTTCTAAAAATGGATTAATACTCACTCCTGGCGGAAGCGAAGGTGAAATTTGTTCGACTCTTTCTTTTACCGCATCAATCACCGCTTTTGAGTTGGCGTCTTTTAACATCAACACTTGCCCCAATACTTTTTCGCCTTCCCCATTTCCTGTAATAGCGCCAAAACGGGTGGCGTGACCATAACCAACAGATGCCACATTTTTGATAAAAATTGGCACCCCATCTCGGTTTTCTATCACGATATTTTCAATGTCCTCGAGGGAAGTAACTAAACCTTCGCCACGAATAAAAAATGTTTGATTGGTTTTTTCAATATATCCACCCCCCGCCACGCTGTTATTTTGTTCCAAGGCAGCAAATGTCTGCGCCACGGAAAGGTTAAGACTTCGTAATTTTTCCGGATCAATGGCAACTTCGTATTGTTTCAAAAATCCACCCCAGGTATTCACTTCCACCACCCCTGGAATTCCAGAAAGTTGTCTTTTTACGACCCAATCTTGAATGGTTCTTAAATCGGTCAAGGAATAATCGTTTTTATGTTCCTCATCCACCTCAATCACATATTGATAAATCTCGCCTAAACCAGTAGAAATTGGTCCCATAAAAGGCTGACCGAAACCGCGGGGGATTTTTTGCTCCGCCACTTTTATTTTTTCAGCGATTAATTGTCGGGGTAAATAAGTGCCTATATTGTCATTAAAAACCACCGTCACCACTGAAAGTCCGAATTTTGAAACCGACCTAATTTCTTTGACGTCAGGCAAATTCGCCATTTCTAACTCAACGGGATAGGTCAAGAATTTTTCGACATCCTCAGTTGCTAAATTTCGTGAAGTGGTAATAATTTGCACCTGGTTATTGGTCACATCCGGCACCGCACCAATTGGAATTTCGTAAAGGGAATACAATCCAAATCCAACAATCCCGAAGGAAAATAAAATCACAATTAATTTGTGGTGGATACTGTATTGAATGATTCGTTCTAACATTGCTGTCAATTATTTTAATTGTACAACAAAGTTAAGTCGGGGTACCTAAGGTCTTCCTCAAGCCTTTCTTAAGATCTCCTTAAGATTTTAATTACGCCACATTGACCCCGAAAAAGTAGCCAACCAATGCCGTCAAGCCCATGGCGAGTGTTCCCCAAATCACAATTCTAGTTACCGCTTTTCGGATGACAGAACCTCCAGTTTTTGCTGAAATCACGCCCAATACCACCAAAAAAATAATGGTAAAACCGTAAAGCCAATACACCAAACCATCAATAGGTAAAAGAAGAATCGCTAAAAGAGGTAAAACACCCCCAACGGTGAATGAAGCACCCGAAGCTATCGCGGCCTGAATTGGATTCGCTTGACTCATTTCAGTTATGCCTAATTCATCCCTCACATGCGCTGCCAAGGCATCTTTTTCTGTTAGTTCGATGGCCACTTGCATGGCCGTTTCTTTTTTGAGTCCACGTCGTTCATAAATTTGCGCCAGAATCGCTAGTTCTTCTTCAGGCATTTCACGCAATTCTTTTATTTCCCGTTCAATGTCCGCTTTTTCGGTGTCTGTTTGAGAACTTACTGAAACATATTCGCCCGCCGCCATCGACAAAGCACCTGCTACTAATCCCGCCACCGTTCCTAAAATTATGGGTTCTTTGGTGGTCGAAGCGGCCGCAATCCCAATCGCAAGACTGGAAATAGAAATGATTCCATCATTGGCCCCCAAAACAGCGGCGCGGAGCCAATTACTTCGGTGAATAAAATGATTGTCTAAATAATTGTCAATTGTTACTTTCATAGTTCCTGTATAAAACTCCTTTTGTCGGAGCGAACATTCTCCAACAAGTTACGCATTTATTTGTCCGCTTTCTGGAAATTTTATGGTCACCGTGGTTCCTTCTCCTAAAATACTGTCAACGGATAAGGTGGCATTGATAGCCTCGGCACATTTTTTGACAATGGAAAGTCCTAATCCATTGCCTTTTATATGTTTATGATCAAGCGCATCCGACCTAAAAAACCCATCGTAAATATTTTTTAAATCTTCTTTCTTAATCCCTATTCCATGGTCTTTAATTTGACAAACTACAAGTTGTCCCACCTCAGCTAACTGAATATGAATTATACCTTCGTTGTTCGAATATTTAATGGCATTGCTCACTACATTTTCAATAATCAAATGGGTATAAAATTGAGGAACCATTAATTTTTTATTCTCGTCAAACTCAAAATCAATGCGCAAATTTTTCTCGGTGATTTGATTTTTTAACCGCGAGATCGATTCATCCATGATCGTCGAAAGATCAACTAATTTATTGCCAATAATCTTCCCATTCGAATCCAGTCGCGCGAGCAAAAGCAATTGCTCCAAGGTCGCCACCATTTTATCAATTTCCTTTAAACTGTATTTAATTTTATCCTCGTATTCATCCTGATTTCTAGGTTTTCGAATCAGTACTTCCAAGGTCCCACGCAAGGTGGCTAAAGGCGTTCTTAATTCATGTGAAGCATCTGAGGTAAATTGACGTTCACGTTCCAAGGCATTTTCAATTCGATCTAACAAGGAATTAAAGCTAAGCGATAATTCATGAATTTCATCTTTATTTTGGGGCAATTCCACCCGTTCTTTTAGGTTGTATTTGGTAATTCGCGCAATGGTATCCGTCACTTTGGTAACGGGACTGATACTTCGCCCAGCCAGAAAACGTGAAATAACATACAACCCAATCAACAAAAATAAATACGAAATAATCAAGACATTCCGCAAATTTAACAAGGTGTCAAACGCCGATTCAGACGAAACTGCTGCTAAAATATAGCCCGAAATTTTACCCCTTTTTTCAAAGGGCAATTGAATCTGCCGAATCGACCGTTCGCCAATCTGTGCATCAAAAAAACCATCCGCTTCGTCGGCATCAAATTGTAAATTGTCCTCTTTTAAATTAGGCGATTTATCCATGATTTGACCGTTTGCGTCAATCAGTTGAATAAACACAGGATTTACCTCCACCTCACGGTGTTCCCGCTCTTCCCACTCTTCTTTGTTTTTAAATTTTACGCCATTTTCAGTGTTTTTTACCTCTTTCAGGTGTTTGTGTGCTTCGTACGACAAATCGTTGTCCAAATTACCAATCACTACATCAAAAACAACAAAATAAATGATGGTAAAAACCACCGCCATAATAATGGCATTGGCAAACATATAATGGAAGGCAATTCTATTTTTAAAATTTAAACTCATACTTCCTTGGCAATGTATCCCACCCCTCTCACTGTTTGAATGTAATTCTCTTCCTCTGTCAACATAAATTTTTTCCGAAGCGCGTTGATATACACATCAATCACCCCCGTATTATAATCAAAATGGATGTCCCACACACTTTCAATAATCCGACTTCGGCGGCACACCGTCCCTTTATTCCGAATCAGGTATTCGAGTAAGGCAAATTCTTTTAAGGTTAAATTTACTTCCTCGTTTAATTTAAAAACTTGGTGGGTGGTGGTATTCAGGGTAATATTCCCCAAGGTAAAAATCGCATGGTCCCCCGATTTTGGTCTTAGTTGCACTTTAATGCGTTCCAACAATTCTTCAAAATGAAAAGGTTTTTTAATATAATCATTGGCCCCGGTTTGCAAACCAAAAATAGTTTCATCCAAGGTATCCTTGGCGGTTAAAAAAATAATTGGGGTTTCGCTGTCTTCTTTTCTAAACTGCCTACAAATCTCAATACCGCTTAATCCGGGCAACATCCAGTCCAATAAAAGCAAGTCGTATTCGCCCGACAAAGCAAGTTGCAGCCCCATTTTACCTTCTTCGGCCACATCCACCGCAAACGATTCCTCTTCCAACCCTTGTTTCAGAAAAGTTGCAATTCCATGTTCATCCTCAACAATTAAAATTCTCATCTTACAAAGGTTATCATTCAATCATTAAACTAGCTTTAAGTATTTCTTAAGATTGGCTTAAACTTACACATATTTCAGGAAAAAATTATTGGAAGACCTCATTAATCCATCGCACGTTGGGGCATACTATTTACTTGCTTGACTTTCTCAAGTGAAAAACTCAAAAACTCTTTTTTTCATGTATTCATATGCCATAATTTAGGAAACAGCATATTCT
>JADZFJ010000393.1 GCA_020849935.1 Crocinitomix sp.
CTTCGCAGTTTTTTGTGTCGTTAGAGGATGATTTGATGCGTAAATTTGGTTCTGAAAGGATTGCAAAAATCATGGACCGAATGGGGTATAAAGAAGGGGAAGTGATTCAGCATTCGATGATTACCAAATCAATTGAACGGGCACAAAAGAAAGTAGAAGAGAATGCGTTTGGTGTTCGTAAACGTTTGTTGGATTATGACGACGTTATGAACGTTCAAAGAAATGCAATTTACCGAAAACGTAGAAATGCTTTATTTGGCGAACGATTAGAATTGGATGTGTCAAACATGTTCTATGACGTGGCTGAAGAAATTGTGAACCAACATTTCCCGAGAAAGGATTTTGATGGTTTTGAAATGGATTTGATTCAATACTTGAAAATTGCTTCGCCAATTACCAAAAGTGAATTTGAAACGGTAAATCCTGGTAATTTGATTGACACGATTTTTGATACGGCTATGACGGCTTATGAGCAAAAATCGGAACGTTTATGCGATGAAGCAAGACCGGTGATTGATCGAGTTTTGGAAAATGAAGGTGATAAATATGAAAACATGATGTTGCCTGTAGGCGACAATACGCGATCGTTACGAATTATCATTAATTTAAAAGAGGGCAAACGTACCGAAGGCCGAATTTTTAAACGTCAAATTGAAAAGGCAATTACCTTGAGTTATATTGATAACGAATGGAAAGAGCATTTGCGTCAAATGGATGATTTGAGAACGGCGGTTCACCATGCTCAAATTGAGCAAAAAGATCCATTGGTGATTTACAAAAAGGAATCGTACATTCTTTTCCAAGCGATGTTAGGAAAAATGAGTAACGAAGTGGTGACCTTTTTAGCAAAAGCAGATTTACCAAGACAAGCACCAGAACAATCGGTGGCAACGCGTGCAAGTGAGTTTGATAATTCGGGTGGGGCTTTCAAAAACGCAAGAGAGCAACAAAGACAGCCAGAAGCTGACAACGAAGGTGGACAAAGTGGTTCAAACAATCAACCGCAACAGCCACAACAACCAAAACGCACCCCATTGGTGAATGAAGAACCAAAAATTGGCAGAAATGACAAGGTGGAGGTGCGGAATTTACAAACGGGCGAACTTCGTTCATTAAAGTTTAAACAAGCCGAACCTTTATTAAAAACTGGTTTGTGGGTGGTAACTAAAACCGAGTAACTAATTTTTTTATTTTTTGTGAAAGAGCCGCTAATTTTTATTAGTGGCTCTTTTTTTGGAGAGGGGTTAGTATCTCCTCAAAATAGAGTTAAAACAAGTTAACTATGCGCTGGAATTGGAGATATGCAATTATTTCGTTGGCGATATTAGCCTTAGAAATTTGTATCGCCCTTTTCGTTCACGACCGTTTTATTCGCCCGTTTTTTGGCGATGTTTTGGCGGTGGTGTTGGTCTATACGAGTTTGCGAACCATTTTAAAAGCCAAAGCATTTTACGTTTTAATTGGCGTATTCATGTTTGCTTGTTCGTTAGAGTTTCTGCAATACCTACAAATCACTAAAGTTTATGGTTTAGACAATTATAAAGTCCTCAAAATAATTTTAGGAAGTACCTTTGATTGGTGGGACATTTTGGCCTATTTTGTAGGGTGTTTGGGGATTTATTTTTTGGATAGAAAGAGCTAATTGTACCTCCAAAGCCCTAGCCCCGATTAGTTCGAAGAATATTTGTTTTTTATTTGTTCTCATGATTTCGTTTCACTCAATTGCAGCGGAAATCCTTTTGAACCATCCGTGTCGGTGGTGAAAAAGATTGCAGTGAAAAGCGGGAATAGCTTCAAGAAAAAAACTCCACTTCCCAAGGTTTGCCTGTGCGATAAATAGTGCCTTTGAAACTTGCAACCTCGGTATTATCTTGATTATAAAAAGCCACCAGGTAAACGCCGATATTTTTTGTGAGGGAAAGTTGTGTGGTTTCTGTTCGTAAGACATCGTTCACGTGAACGGGTTTTAAGTGCGAGATGGAAGTTTCGACGGACACGGCATGGATACCATACGAATTGACAGAAAATGCCAGCGCGCTATCGGCCAATGAATAGGTGATGCCTCCGTGGGCGATGTGAAATCCGTTGACCATTTGAGGGGTTACGGTGAGTTCGCACACCACGTTGCCCGCTTCAAATTTTGTCACCGAAATTCCTAACCAACGACTCATTTCGTCGTTTTTTAGCATTTTTTCAACAATGGCGCGGGCTTGTTCCACTATTAAATGGGCTGCTTAACGAATAACGGCTGCATTGAGCAAACCGATCATTCCTGAACTGACAATGAATAATTGGGTTTTTGTTTCCTCGTCTAATTCTTCACCATCTTCATCCACCGCTTCGATTTCTGCCATCATACATTGCGCAATGTGGTGTTGCTCAATTAGATCCTGCATTGGTGTATAATCTTCTTCCTCGTAAATAGCATCGAGGGCCAATAAAAATGGCTCTTGAAATGTATCGATATCGTCCTCGGAAATTTCTTTCAGTTTTAAACCTTCTTCGTTGAATGCCTCCAATGCTACCGCAAAATAATAGATGCTATACATGTTTAAATCGTCGTTTTCATACTCTAAACCTGCTTGGAGGATATAATTGAGTAGGTTTTCTTGATTTAAGGTCAATTCTTCGATTTTTTTGTCCAAAGCATCCTC
>JADZFJ010000394.1 GCA_020849935.1 Crocinitomix sp.
ACCTCAGAATGTGCGTGCTGCGAAACTTGACGAATAAGTGTTTTTCGATATTTTTCGGGCATCCAATCTCTCGGCTCAACTTTGTCGTCCTGTTCGATGATTTCGTTAAATGCTTTTTCAAATTTGTCCATACTATAGGTGTCTTATTATTAACTTATTCTCTTAACCGCAAATTCTCGGTTTTGTTCTCTTACAAATATAAAGTTTTAAACCAAAATCCGTCTTTGTTTCTTTGATTAAACGAACAAATCTTGGCTATTTCTTAAATTTCAAAACTTCCGATCTTCCTTTTTTAAAGATCTTATTACTCACCGTTTTTCCTTTTCGCAATTCTTTTTGTGTTTCTTCTGGTAATGCATTAATTTCCTGACATTCAACCGAACAACACATGTCCATTTTTGCTTTGCAGGCATCACATTGAATAAACAATAAGTGACATGCTTGATTGGCACAATTGACATGCTCATCCGCAGGTGCTCCACATTGGTGACAATTAGAAACAATAACCTCACTTACCCGTTCACTTTTGCGTTCGTCAAAGACAAAGTTTTTCCCTAAAAATTTATTTTCTAAATTTTCATCGTGAATTTGGCGCGCATAATTGATGATGCCCCCTTCTAATTGATACACATTTTTAAAACCCTTGTGTTTAAAATAAGCACTCGCTTTTTCACAACGAATTCCTCCTGTGCAATACATTACAATGTTCCGATCTTCTTCGTGGCCTTTAATACTGTCGGTAATAATCGGCAACGAATCGCGAAACGTATCTACGTCAGGTGTCATAGCATTTTTAAAATGACCAATTTCGCTTTCGTAGTGATTGCGCATATCAATCAACAAAGTATCTTCTCGTTCAATGATTTCGTTAAAGTCTTTTGCTTTTAGATGGATTCCGATATTTGTCACATCAAAGGTGTCATCATTTAAACCATCTGCCACAATCTTGCTGCGAATTTTAACTTTTAATTTTAAAAAAGATTTATTGTCTTGTTCGATGGCAATATTTAAGCGCACATCTTTTAAAAAATCAATGCTGTCCAAATGTGCTTTAAACTCATTAAACTTTTTTGCTGGAACTGAAAGTTGCGCATTGATTCCCTCTTTTGCTACATAAATTCGACCGAGCACGTCCAAAGCGTCCCAATTCAAAAATAAATGATCGCGAAAAATTTGTGTGTTTTCTATATGATGGTACTGATAGAAAGAAATCGTCAATCGATCTTCACCAGCTTTATCAATCAAAGCCGCCCTTTCCTCAGCACTTAATTTATTATACAGTTGCATGCTATAAATAATTTTAAGTTCAAAGTGAGACAAAGTTATTTAATTCTGTGAAAAGTAGGTAAAGAAATCAACTGATTTTAATCAGTTTTAAGGATTTTTTTTGAGTAATCTCCACGAATTAAATGTTAAATTTTTCTTAAAATGTGAGGTGCTATTAAACTTATCAATCATTCATAAGTCTGACTAGAAAACAATAAAAAAATAGAAGATGAAAAAGGTAGCATTAATGTTAGGTTTGATTGTAGCGGTTGGTTTAGGAAACGCATCTTACAGTCAAGACGGTCCTCCACCGCACAAAAGGGAAAAAGGAACCAATGTCACCCCTGAGGAAAGGGCCGCAAAACGCACGGAACGAATGAAAACGGAATTATCCTTGTCGGAGCAACAAACAAAAGAAGTTGGGGCATTAAATTTAAAACACGCACAAGAAATGGACGTGTTGCAAAAACAGATGGAGGCCTTGCGTGAGGAAATGAAACAAAAACGTGACGCGCACAAAGCAGCTATTGATAGCGTTTTAACAGAAGAACAACGCAAAATTCTTCAAGCAAAAATAGAAGAACGCAAAGAAAATCAAGAAGAAAAACGTGAGCAAGGAGAATAAGTGAAGGTGGATTAATTTTTCAAAGAAGAGCGCTTTCGAGCGCTTTTTTTTGTTCACCTATCGAATTTAAGGTCGATAACTGTTTACTAACTGTATTAAGCCATACATTTGACCTCAACTAATACACCAATTAATTTTAGAAAATGAAAAAAATAGCATTATTGTTCGGAATTGTAATCGCATTAGGAGTAGGGAATACTACCTATGCTCAAAAAGGAGGAAAACCACCGAAGAAAACTGAAAAGACCGAAAAATCTGACAAAGATGAAAAAAAGATGACCCCAGAGGAAAGGGCCGCAAAACGTACTGAAAGTATGAAAACGGAATTAGGTCTTTCTGAACAACAAACAAATGAGGTGGCAGCGTTGAATTTAAAACACGCGCAAGAAATGGAAGCTTTGCGAAAAGAAATGGAAGCGCTAAAAGCAGAAATGAAAAAAAAGAAAGACGCGCATAAAACTGCCATTAAAGCTGTTTTAACCGACGAGCAACGTAAATTACTTGAACAAAAAGAGCAAGAACATAAAGAGAACAAAGAAGGTGAAGAAGAGTTAGATGATTAATTGTTCTAAACCATAAAACAATAAACGGGCGAGCAGAAATGTTCGCCTTTTTTTTTGATTTAAACAATAGTTTTTCTGTCTAGCATTAATTACATCCAATTATTAGCAGTAATTTTGCGCCATGTTTTCAGCGAGTACTTATTTTCACTCCTTGCGCGCTTATCCTGCTGCATTTTGGTTGCTCTGTCTTAATTTGTTAGTTTTTATCATGAGCTTTAACATGCTTTTGCCAGAAATGAATGCGTATTTGACCTACCGTGGGGGAGCAGATCATAAATGGATGATTTTAGGGTTATGGACCATTGCTGCGGCTTTTGCACGACCTTTTAGCGGTAAAATTGCAGATAATATTAGCCGAAAATCGGTGATGTATTTTGGGATTTTGGTGAGTGTGATTATTTGTTTTCTATATCCCTATTTTATTACAGTGACAGGTTTTTTGGTGTTGCGTTTTTTACACGGATTTAGTACCGGATTTCACCCAACGGGGGCAACTGCTTTAATCGCAGATATTGTGCCGCAAGGAAAACGAGGAGAAGCCATGGGCCTTTTTGGAATTACTGTAAGCATAGGATTTAGCGCGGGACAAGCTATTGGCAGTCCGATTACCATAGCATTTGGCATTGAAGGTTTATTTATGACCGCGGCTTTGATGGGATTGGCGTCGTTATTTTTGCTTTTGTTGGTGAAAGAAGACAAATCTATTTGGATGGCCAAACAAGAATTTCACGAAAATGGTGAGTTGGTGAAAGGATTAAGTCGAATTCAAAAAATTGTTCCCAAATGGCGCGAAATTTTTGCCCCAGAGGTGGTTCAACCTTCGTTAATTATGTTTATTACAGCCATGATTTCAGGCGTTTATTTGGTGACTGTTCCGGACATGAGTGATTATTTAGGAATTAAGAACAAGGGAATGTTTTATTTGGTGAATGTCATTTTTATGGTAATTACCCGATTTTTAGCAGGACGTTTGTATGACCGATTGGGCGCGCGAAGAAATTTATACATTGGTTTAGGATTAATGATTGCAGGGGTAGTGATTACAGGAACTTCCACCACAGTTGCTCAGTTTTTATTTAGTTCGATTGTGTATGGGGTGGCTGCCAGTATTTGTTCGCCCGTTCTTTTTGCGTGGACAGCCGACTTGTCAAATCCTGCGTTTAAAGGGCGAGGAATGTCTACGATGTTTGTGGCATTAGAACTAGGATTTGCCGCAGGAGCCTATATGTGCTGGATTGTTTATGGAAATAATTATGACAATTTCTTGCAATTATACCTTGCCTGTGCGGCCTTGTGTGTGGTTGGAATTGCGTATTTATTTTTGACAAGAAGAATAAAACGAGATGTTTATTCGTAAAAAATTAAGGGATTGATTAGTTTTGCAGTATGTATAGTAAAAAAGAGCGATTTGAAGATGAAGAAGATATCATCTTTGGGGTGAGGGCAGTAATCGAAGCAATTCGTGCTGAACGTCCGATTAATAAGATATTGATTCAACGAGGAATGCAAAAGGAACTCTTTAAGGAATTAAAGGAGGAACTTGCTAATAAAAAGTATAATTTACAATTTGTACCGATTTATAAATTGGATCGAATGACCCGTAAAAATCACCAAGGGGTGGTTGCTCAGGTTTCTCCGATTAGATACCATGATATTGAACCCATTTTGAATAAATTGTACGAAGATGGTGAAGTTCCGTTGTTTTTGATTTTAGACCGTGTAACGGATGTCAGAAATTTTGGTGCCATTGCCCGAACGGCAGAATGTATTGGGGTTCATGCGATAATTATTCCGAATAAAGACAGTGTTTCTGTAACGGCAGATGCCATTAAAACATCGGCAGGTGCATTGAATAAAATACCGGTGTGTAAGGTAGAGGATTTACATTCAACCATTCACTTTTTGAAAGAAAGTGGGGTTCAAATTGCAGCAAGTACGGAGAAATCGGAACGACTATTGTTTGATGCAGATTTTACCGTGCCTTTGGCCTTGGTAATGGGATCGGAAGAGGATGGAATTAGCATGAAAATTTTGGCAGATGCCGATATTAAAGCAAAAATTCCAATGTCAGGGACGATAGATTCGTTGAATGTTTCTGTTTCGGCAGGAATTATGTTATACGAGATTGCACGGCAACGGATGATGGAATAAATGACGTGGGTAAAACACAATATCGACATTTTAGTGCTGGTGGTATTGGGTTTTGTCTTGCGATTTACCATCTCGTTTACCCATTCTTATTCAAACGACGAACTCAGTGCGATTAGTCGCTTGCGATACACGAATTTTTCCGATTTAATTGAATTTGGCGTAAAACAAGGCGACATGCACCCAGCAGGCATTCAGGTTTTTATGAAAGCGTGGGCAAGTGTGGCGGGCACCAGTGAAGTAGCCATGCGATTTCCGTTTGTTTTGGGTGGTACTTTTTCAATTTTTCTGTTATTCGTAATTGGAAAAGAATGGTTTAACCGAAACGTTGGATTACTGGCAGCAGGTTTTTTGACGTTTCTGTATTTTCCGATTTTGAACGCTGAATTTGCCAGGCCTTATAGTTTGGGTTTATTAATTTCGTTAACCGTCGCCTATTTTTATGGGAAGGTGCTTTTTCAATCAGAAAGGCGGTACAAAAATGCCATTTTTCTGGGCCTTGCCTTTGCTGCGGGAATGTACATTCATTATTTCCTTTTTCTTTTTGTAGGATTTATTGGCGTAACTGGGTTGATATTTTTAAATGCGCAAAATTGGAAAGCCTATTTTTTGGCAGGAATGATTGGGATTTGTTTGTTTTTGCCGCATGTTGAAGTTACAAAATATCATTTATCCGTAGGGGGATTACAATGGTTAGAACGCCCAACGTGGGATTGGTTGTTCCAATTTCTTTTTCACGCGTTTAATTCATCGTGGTTAGTGATGATTTCTGTCCTAATTTTGATGATGTCTGCTCTGTTTTTTGCGCGAAATCATTTTAAAAAACGCTATGTGCTGTTGGTTAGTGGCTGGTTTTTTGGGATTTTTGTGATTGGATTTATTTTTTCCTATTGGTCCACGCCCGTGTTGAAATTTCCGGTGATGCTTTTTGCCCTACCGTACTTCTTATTGCTAATTTCAACTTTATTGGTGCGATTAACTAAGTATAACTATTTGCTTGTTGGGCTCTTGGGCGTGCTAGCCTTTTCAACCATTTTTGAAAAAGATTTATTTGGAAATACTCATTTTGAATTGTTTAAAGAACCA
>JADZFJ010000395.1 GCA_020849935.1 Crocinitomix sp.
CTTTTTGATTTGTTTAAACATGAAAATTCCATCTGTTGATATACTAATATCCTGTAGATTTTCAATAAATAATTTTTGACTTTGATTCGTATACCAAGTTTCGAAATCTTCTGTTAAATGAAATCCTAAATAATCAGGTTTATTGTCTTGGTCATATTCGGTAATTTTACCGTTGATATTCACAAGTCCGTCTCCAATAACTAAAACAAGTCCTTTTTTGGATCTTTTATCCGCTAGTAAAATTATTAAGGTGGTCAACATTTCGTTTCTTTCAAGCAAAAGTTGATTTTTGGTAATTATTAACTCAATAAATAATTCTTTAAGTATTGATTTTAGAAGTTTTTCTAAATTATTTGGAATGACATCAGCTTGATATAATTCTTCATATCCTTTTTCGATAGAAATTTTTCGCAATAATTTACCAACTAAAGTAGATACAAAATAACTATCTATTCCCATCGTGCAACCATCCATGACAGCACATAGTATTTTGTCTTCCCCAATATCTCCAACAAAGAGATAATCTTCACAATGATTAACATGATATTCTCCTATTCGTAATGCGGAATAAATTTTCATTCTTAGATTTCAATGGTAAAGATAAGTATTTAATCTTTATTCCCATTTAATACATGTAATTGGCCAAATAAATGTGCTACAAACAGAAATTTCATTCTCTTTTCCTGCAATCCAATTGGTCATTCCCAAAAGTTTTTCTTTTAATTTTTCTTCACCTACTCCCGTCAACTTACTTTTTGGAAATGTGGCCTCGATTACTTTCCCATTTTTATCAATGGTCAAAATGATAATAAATCCTGTCATAATATCGGCATCTGGCTCGACAAAATTGACAATAATCGGTAGTAATTCGTTGGTAAAATAATGTGAAAGTCCAACTGTGCCTTGCTCGTATGTAGGTATTTCCGCTAATTCGGTATAAATTGTATCACAGGCGACTGTTTGACTATAAGAAGGAGTCAATCCTTGGAGAAAGACCATTGTCAAAATTGTATGCATCCTGTTCACGTAGTTCGTATACCAAACTAACTACTAACCTGTTGCGCCTTACTAGGTAATAACAGAAAAAGTGCCACTAAAAACACCACATTTTTCATGATATATTGTCCAACGATTGTAAAACCATAAGGAGCTGTTGTAAACGACAATTCTGGGAAAACAAACAAAGGAACAAAGGTAAAAATCATGTGCCCAATGGCGATTTTAACAAATACTGTTCGTTTGTAGCCAACGATCAAGCCAATTCCAATCACCACTTCAAGCAGTGCGAGGAGAAAATAGCCGACATTCGTGGGAATTAAATGAAAGGTGATCACATCCACTGTTTGGGAAGCTAAATCTTCGGCAGGACTTAAATTCGGGAAAAATTTAAGGAGTCCAAACCATACATAAATTACTCCAAATGAGAGGGCGAGATACTTTAATTTATTCATTTTCTTTCAGTTTAAAAAAATGAACGAGCGCTAAATCTACAAAGCCCCCGTTCATTTAAAATTGACCGTTTTCTATTATTTTCCTAAATGTTGATTGTAGAAGGCCCACGCCTTTCTTGCTACTTGTCTACCTAATTCTAATCCAGCTACGTTGTCAACTTGAATGTGGTAACCACCCATTACACGTGATTGTCCAGCCATTTCAGCTGCTTCGGTAAAGGTTGGGAAACGTAACACCACGGTGTCTCCAAAAAATTTCGGATCGATTTCAGTCATGGTTCCTGCTACCACTACTGCAGAATCACCAAATACATCCGAACCAGTAAATAATTTTAAGGCTTCGGCACATCCACCACTAATGGTACTGTGTCCAGATACGTAACTTGGAAAAGGAGGACATAAGAATGAAGGAGGTGAATAAGGTTGCCATTGGCTTCCATCCATTTCTACAATTCCTTTTCCTTGACCACCCCAAGCTTTGATTTTTTTGCCTTTGTAATATTCGTGAACCAACGCATACGGACGGGCATAATCATAGTACATTTTTGTATCCCATGCAGCAATAAAACCATCCATTGCAGTGATCTCCACTAAAAAATACATTTTAACATCTTGATCCAAGGTATGTTTGTCTCTTCTTGAAACAAATTGAGCGAATTTTAACCAGTGTCCTGCTTGTTGAACAGATTTTGGACCATCACGCATAAACTCTACCAACGCTTTGTCATGATCAGTCATTTTTTCTTGAATTTCAGCAACTTCAGCTACTTCGTTCTTTAATTGTTCTGAACCTAAAGCTGGCGGAGCAGCTGGTCTGAATTCAGATGCAGAATCTAACGCAATGGTTTCAACATTCCCCCAATGTGCTGTTAAACAAGAAGGAGCAAATTTACCGCCTTTTCCATCGTCAAAATATTTTGGTTGCCAACGCATGACATCTTTACTTTTGTCGGCCGAATTCACTGGATTATAATTGGTATAATCAAAAAATGGTTGATCGTTTGAACCTTCGTGCGATGCATATTGATTTGAACCGTCGTCTTTTCGCGCTTCAATTAAGGCTTGAGCGACTAAATGACCTACTCCTTCTGGCGTAGTTGCGTCGGTAGATTTAACGGTATGATCGTACCCTAAATCTTTCATAATTCCTTGAAAGTAAACGCTGTCTGAATAATAATACTCAGTTAAAGCGCCATAAGCTGCATAGCTAATTGCTTTTTCTTTATTTTCCAAGGTCCATTCTTCTTTTGGACGTCTTTCAACCGTTGTTCCATAAACAGGAATGGCGGTTTCATCGTAACGCGACCATGCATCAAAAATGGCGGTAAATGTTAAGCCTAAATAACGCGAAGTAACGGTTGGTCTTGGACGGAATCGATCTGTATCTCTTGCTGTTCCTTCTAAGGCAGCAGCACCCCAAATATAGGCGACATTGTTTTCTCCTGTTGGTTCTTCGGCGGTTGCTAAACTGTCTGTAGTTGAAGTTTCTCCTTCAGAAGATTCTGATCCACAACTCGCTAAGAAAAGAAGCGAAAGCGCGAGGATCGATGTTAATTTTAATTTCATTTTTGCTCAATTTGATTACACGGGGTAAAAGTAAATAATTACATTTGTTTTTAACACGTGCTTTTTCGTCCTTTGGGCAATTATTGATGAAAGTGGAAATATTATTGACGAAAGTTTGTAAAAAATGGTGAAATGCCTAATTATTGATGATGATCCCTTGATTGTTGATTTATTGAAACATTTTTGTTCTAAGCAAGATTGGATTGGCTCGTGTTTAAGTGTCGAAGATGGAAATCAGGCGCTACAAGCCCTTGTCAACCAAAATTTTGACTTGATTTTTTTGGATTATAATCTCCCTGATTTAAAAGGTCAAAAGATTTTGGATCTAATGGCCCACAAAACACCAACGATTATGGTGACGAGTGAAGAAAAGTTTGCTTCTACTTC
>JADZFJ010000396.1 GCA_020849935.1 Crocinitomix sp.
AAACGTATGAAAAAGGAAGATGCTTAACTCGTGGAGTTCTTATTTTGAACTGACATTTCTGCACTATAATAGATCCGTGGTTGCCTTATTAATCGCTTCAAAATTCATTTTTTTAATCTTAAAAAAGATGAAAACCGTACAATCAATTGGAGATGAATCGTCCCGATTGAAATACTAAGACTTGATACCCCTTTTGTTCAAGGGCTTGCATTTCGACTTGTGAAGGTATTTCACGGTAAGCGGCATAAACGGGTGTATGAAACATCATTTCTACATAATCATCCGTTCCAAAAACAATTGTTTTTTCAGTTAATTGACTTAATTCGGACGGTGGAATGTTATAAAAAGCAGGTTTCGATTCAGCCGATGCAAATAGCTTCACCCGATCGGTCATTTGGATAACTGGCAGTGTGATAAGCGCCAACAAAAAAGTAGCACTTAACCATTTTTGTCGAGATTGAAGGTAAAAATCGCGCACATAAAACCAACACCAACCCGAGAGCAAAAAAAGCGCTGGCGCCGAAATTAAAATGTAGGTAAACCGTTTTGTATCGGCAAATGAAAATATAAGAAGTGGAAGAAAAATCCACACTAACAGCCCCCTAAATACGAAGCGCTTGTCCGCACTAAATGCAGCATAAAAAGCAAAACCAATCACCACATAAATCAATTCACCGTACATCACCATTAATTTGTGGAAATAATAATAAAATGGGGCGTTGTGACTTTCAACCGTGGCAGAATATGCCGAAAGTGCATTAAATAAAATAGTGTTGATCTCGTTTGGATAAGCCGCGAACATATAAAATGTCCAAGGCAAAGCCACGAGCGCAAAACCAACCAAAAGTGTTAATATATGTTTAAAAAAACTTAGCAAACTAAACTTTTCTTGTCCGCTAAAAAAAGACAACCAAATAGGTACAACAATAAATGCTGGATACCATTTAGATAGAAAAGCTAATCCCATGAAAACGCCTGCCAGAAATGTGTTTCTTAAACGGGCTTGATTGTCCAAATTGAGTACTGCAAAGTAAACACCCAATTCAACCATTACTATAAAACAAGTCTCAACATGATCGGAAGAAATACGTCCTCCAATTAACTCAATCACGGTGCCGTTAATGGCGTGAAAAAAAGCAGCCATAAGGCCTACCCGCTCATCAAAAAGTTTGCGGCCGATTAGGTAGGTAAGCCAAACAGCCATTATTCCGAGTAAAATGGAAGGTAAACGAACCGCTATTAAATTATTTCCAAAGGTAGCAATTGAACCCGCCATCAACCAAAGTGGAAAAGAGGGTTTGGCTAACCAAATATTGCTCCCTACCCAATTATCATTATTATAAGCCAAAACGGGATGTTCGTGCAGGGTGGGTTGAAGCGGATGATGGATTAAATTTTTGGCCACTAATGCGTGGTAACGTTCATCCCAATCATGCAAATAAGGATCCTTAGCAGCAAGGATACGCAATCCTAAAGCCAAGAGAACAATGATAAAAAGTGCTTTTTTAAAATCGTTTTGTCGCATAAAACGCCACGCCATATAGGCCAAAGCTCCAAAACCAATTAACAAACATACACCAGCTATCATCTGATTCATTCTGGGAATTTACTTATTTTTTACCAAGTTTACATGTTTTTTTATCAATCATACTGCATATCCTAGCTGGGCAAGTTAAGTGGATTTGCGAAACGTATGAAAAAGGAAGATGCTTAACTCGCGGAGTTCTTATTTCAAAGTGAACTTTCTGCCGAATAATTGATCCGTGATCGCCCCTTAAATTATCTCAAAACGGTCACATGACCGTAGTATTCCAATTTTTTGTCGGTAGTTAGGTCAGAAGTTACAATTTGCCAAACATAGACCCCATCTTGGACCAATTTACCGCCATAGGCTCCGTTCCACCCACCTGTAGCATCATACGATTCAAAAACGATTTCACCCCAACGGTTAAAAATGATCATGTGAAAATCGTATGGGTCAATGCCCGTAATGTACGGTCTAAATAATTCGTTGAAGGTATCGCCATCAGGTGTAAACGTGTTTGGCACATAAATCGTTTCATCTTGCACGACGTTTATTGTTTTCGTGATGGTATCATAACACCCATGTTCCGTCATTGCGATTAAGGTAATGTCGTAATTGGCAGGAATGCCAGGAATAATTAGTGTTGGATTCTCATCTGATGAAGTACCCAAAACATCAAAGATCCACAACCAACTATCTGCGTCAATCGAATAATTGGTGAATGCTACTTCCGTATCCAGCGTTGTTGGGGCGTTTGGCGTAAAAACGAAATTTGCGAACGGAACTGGAAATACGTTTATATAACTATTCCTCACCAAGGCACCAGAACAACCACTCGCATTCGTTACAGTTAAAGAAACATCGTAAATTCCATCTGTTAAATAGGTATGAGTTACAGAACCGCACGAGGATGCAAAAGTGCCATCGCCAAAATCCCATGCGCAAGAAACACCACTTTCACCGGTATTATCGAACTGTACGGTAAGTGGTTCACACCCTTCGGTAATGTCAGCGATGAAATCAACAGCTATGGAGGATCCAACCATTTCTAGTTCTAAGTTAACCGTATCAGTGCACCCTAATTCTGTGGTTACGATAAGGGTGATTGTATAAGTCCCTTCTGTGCCATATGTATGCGTTGGATTTTCGGCACTTGAACCGCTTCCGTCACCAAAATCCCAATCCCAATCCACAATGACATCATCGGTTGTCGATAAATCGTTGAATTGAATTTCATTTGTCAAACAACCACTTGTCGCACCGTCTTCTGACGAAACTCCGTCAATCACATATTCGGCATTCACAGCAATTTCACACGTATCTAAACTATCTACGTTGGTACAAATAATTCCGCTGAATAGGCCAAGATCTGTTTTTGAGTATGATGTTGAAGTCATTGTCCAAGATGGATCGCTGATAGATGGGGTAAAAACATTGGTGAGTAGGTTTGCATCTAACACAATTAATTCTACATCACTTGGTTCACAAATCGAAGCTAATTCATCGGATCGAAAAAACATAAGATCTTCTCCACCAACATAACCTGCATTGGCTTCAGTAAAACCATAAAACCCATCCGATTCAACATTAAAATGACTACCAGGTGAGAAAACACTAACTTCCGCTGCAGAAGTTCCAAAAGAACGATAATCAACTAAATCGCCATCTGTATTTACAACAAGAACAACTTCTTCTGTATTTTTTGTAGGCGAATAAGCAAGACCTGATAAATAAAGCAAACCGTCCTTTTGTTGTATTCCCACACCTTTGTCAAATTGACTTGTTCCAATAAATTTAGACCAGATCATCACACCATTTAGATCGGTTTTTACTAATACGATATCCTTTCCGCCATTTGTACCAGATGCTTCACACATACCTGAAAAATAATAATTACTCCCCAATTGGACACAATTATCAAAATAAGTCTGCCCAAGATCTTTATAATATTCTTTTCCCCACATCAGGTTTCCGAGTGCATCTAATTTTACAACGACCCCCTTATGAACTCCGGGAACATAATCTCGTGTATAACCACATACCACTATGTTCCCATCGGAGTCTTCCATCACATTGTGAGCAAATTCGTTGTTATTGAGTCCTAACCTTTTTTTCCAAACAAAACTACTGGATAAGGTAGTTTTTGTCAAGTAAATATCTGTGCCTCCAAAACCTCCCCCCGAATTAGTAGCACCAGCTATTATTAAATGATTATCATCTGAAAGTATCAAATCCCTTGCATAGGTGGTGTTTGCACCAAACTTATTCGCTTCAAGAACATTTCCATCTAGGTCTAACTTAATTATACTTGTCAACCATGGGCTTTCTTTGTAGGCTTTTACATAAATTTGATCATCTTTAAAAGCGATTCCTGTTCCCAAACCTACTTCGCTTGGGTTATACGTGTTATACCAGATTACTTCACCACATAAACTTAATCTTGCAATGAACAAGCGATAATCGGTACCTACTGCTTTTGTTCCTGTAACAATATAGCCATGCTCAGCTATTCTGAGAACTGCCACACCAAATTCATTAGACGTAGAACCTAAATAAGTGATCACACTCCGTTCAGGATCATCGCAATCTATTTGGGCAATTGAAGTTGTTGAAGTTGCGCCAACCAACAACAATAAAAGTGTAGTTCGAAGCAAGAATTGTTTAAATTGAAAATAGGTGAGCATTAAGTTTTTTTTTACAAATATAGTTATTTCTTTGGGTATCACGTTAATTATGAGTTAAAGGTTGGGTTTG
>JADZFJ010000397.1 GCA_020849935.1 Crocinitomix sp.
ATATAAAGTCAATTTAGGTTTCAATGATAGATTTTGGATAAGACGTGGCTTATTTTCCTAGATTTAATCAGCGTGTATCTGCTCAATCAGCGTCATCTGCGTTCTATTTTTTAGAATAAGGTTGATAGAACACAAATAACGCAGATCTGGCTGATTTTCGCAGATTTATTAGTGAATATAAAGTCAATTTAGGTTTCAATGATAGATTTTGAATAAGACGTGGCTTATTTTCCTAGATTTAATCAGCGCGCATCTGCTCAATCAGCGTCATCTGCGTTCCATTTTTTAAAGAGTGTTATTGTAAATAGATAGAGTTAATTCCTAAAGAATCTATTTCCCATTCACCAAAGAAACTGTGCCTTGCCCCGAGAAAGGAGTGCCATTATCAGCCTCAGCGACGTATTTGAAGAAATAAACCCCGTCCGAACACATGTCGCCATTTAAATCTTTACCATTCCATCCGGCGTCTATTTCGGTGATTTCACCCACTTTTACGCCCCAACGGTTGATGATAATACACTCAAACGTATTGATGCCTTTGGCGAAATTGTCCAAGGTAAATAAATCGTTGATTCCATCCCCATTTGGACTAAAAACATTGACCGTTGACAAGGCAGGTGGTTCGTAAATGGTGATGATTTGACAGGCGGTGTCCGAACATCCATTTTTATTAAACGCAATTAAGCAGGCATTGACATCGTAGGTTTCGCCACGTTCCTCATAAATGGTATCAAATTTCTCGAAAAAGTCGTGCGAAATGAGCCAATCAGTATCGTCTACATAATCTAAGTCCCATAAAAATAGCGTGTCCGAATAAGGATCGTTTGGATTAGCAAAATAGCGAGAGGTATTGGTAAATTCGACTTCGACAGCAGCTGTTCCAGCATAATCCGTTACAAATTGTTGCGATGCCAAGGTGAAGGAAGCAATTGGATTCACAGAATCCACCTGAATAATTTTGCTCAATACACAACCACCTGCATCGGTAATTTCAATTAAATGTGGTCCTGGATTTCTGCCCCCCCAGGTACTCGACGTCGAGGTAGTTCCATCAACCAAATAAGTCCACAAATACGAATAATTTAGCAAGCCCCCAGCCGCGGCGGCATAGACAACCCCGTTGCCACTCTGGTAATTAAACAGTCGACAATAAGCCGTGTCCCAGCCCCATTCGGTAAAATAAAATGGAGGTGGATCTACCAAGGTAAAATCCATCGAATTAAAACAACCTTTCGAATCGGTGGCAATTACCGTATAATCTCCTGGCAATAACCAGTACGAAGAATCTGCACCAATTCCACCAACTCCCGCAGGATTTGGAATCCATTCGTAACTAATTGGATTATTTAAACTTTCACCGGTCACGGAATCCACCACTGCCCAACCAGAATCTCCTAAACACGGAGGATTGACATAGTGCATAAAAATTTCAAGTTCGAGTGGTTCATTCAAGGTAATTGTATCGCTTGATGAACATCCCGAAGCGTCAATCAATTCAATCACATAAGTGCCCGCACCCAAATCTGTGGCTGTTAACGTTCCACCATTTAAAACAGTGCCCGCCTCATCACGAATTTCAACATCAATATCCCCAAAAACATTGATTGGTTCAACCACAATTAACCCATCGGTATAACCATAACAAACTGGTTCAGTGATAAAAAGTTCAAAATCAGGTTTGTCATAAATCGTAATTACGCGCGGATAGGAATGTTCACATTCATTTTCACTGGTAACGGTAAGGGTGATTACATACGTGCCTGGGGTCGTGTAGGTATGGGATGGATTTAACTCAGAAGATGTACCTCCATCCCCAAAATTCCATTCATGACTGATAATTTCATGAGGTTCCAGAATACTCGAGGTATTTATAAAATCCACTTCATTAACCAAACACGTGCTACCTATCCCATCTTCTGATGAGATCCCATTAATTTCGAATTCAAATTGAGCAAAAGGCCGTGGGATAATTTCAATCGTATAAATAGCCGTATCGCCGGGACATTCATCCACACCTTCAATAATATAAGCAAATATAAAAGTGCCATAAATATTCGAAGCATTAAAAATCCCTGTCGAATCGACCAAACGGTCCGAGTCGGTTAATTCTCTGAAATACCCATTTTGGTTGGCTGTATCGGCAATATAGCCACTCAAATCAATGACCATACCTGGGCCACCGCAAATTAAGCGAAAGGTATCAGGGCCAGCAGATCCTTCGCCAACAAAATCAATTTCTAATTTCACATAATCGTAACACCCTGTCAACGAATCGCCACACATCAACCACACATCGTCTTCAGGTCCCATAAATGGATCGAGGTACGCAGGTTCGGTTTGTGTAGCACTATCAGGAGGTGCCGTTAGAAAAACACAATTGGTGGTAGGAACTCCGTTTAAATCCTCGTATTCCAACAGCGCCAATTCAAATTCGCCGCAAACAGGATCTGGCCACGTCACTGAAATTAATGGACCTTTGGTATAGTTAATGGTGACAGTTTTAACAATCGTACCCACCAAACAACCCGAAACGGGAACGCCAGTCACGGTGTAAGTGGTGGCAAAATTTCCTGGGGTGATCACGACAGAATCTCCCGTGGTCATTGGATCTGGCGCCCAGTACCACGTGTAATCATCCAATGCAGGGCCATTGATATATAAGGTAATATCTGATCCCTTGCAACCATCAATCATCACTTCACTCGGACTGCATGGGTTAATAGCCGAGCCTCCTTCGTCAAATTCAGATTTATAAGTAAGATAATACAAACTTTTTAGCGAAGCTTCCAAGGCAGTTTCTTGTAAAATCACAGAGAACACAAAATTCACCGTTTCACCTGCCGGAATGTTGGTTTTATAGGCCAATGAAATAGCATTGTCAGCTGTGGCTTCTTCGCCAATCGTTCCTTCCAAACCTCCAGCTGCATTCCAAATATCCGAACCATCGCGGTTTGAAAAACCACCATAACTTACCCTAAAATTTTCACCCAAAGCACCCAAACCTAAATAAGACGTTGTAGGCGAAGCTTGTTTTGCAGACACTAAGGCTTTGATACAATCTGGCCCCGGTTGCGAAACAATCTTATTTGTGGTGGCAAACGATCCTCCAATGGCTTGATTATTATCAGGATCTACATTTCGGTAATAATAAACATTGTTCATGTCCGACCCTGTGGTATTGGTCATAGTTATTTCCGTGGTGTAATACGAGGCATCGCTAATTAATAAATGGTATTTTACATTGATCCGAACACCTCCAGCACTTCCTTGCCATTCCACAGTAATACAATTTCCATCCACCGTATGGGTTATAGTAGTTCCAGGACTTTTTGGAATTTGATTTAAATAGGCGGACATGGTACCCGAATTCCAAGCGTTATTCGAATAATTAACTCCGTTTACTTCAATGCCAAACCCATTTTCTGGAGTACCTGCGGTAAAAAAATCTCCGTCATATTCCGACCAATCCGGATTAGCACCCCCCACAAACCCAAAAGGCACCGCCGGTGTTCCCCCTCTTGAATGATGACCTGGCCAATCCAACGTCCCTTCGTGTCCACTATTTCCATGAATGGCTACCTCAACCGAAGGACCAATCATATAGGCATTTCCGCCAACTACTTGCGCATCCGCCATTCTGCCAAACAGAAAAGGGAGAGAAAAAAGAATCGATTTAAATAATCTTCTTTTGTTAGTCATGCGTTTTTAAATGGTTCAATCTATTCTTGGTACAAATGAATGAGGATGCAATTTATAAAATATTTTCATAAAAAGCATAAAATTAGTAAATTAATTTAATTTGTTTCATCATCTTTCCGTACTATTTACTTAAGACGTAAC
>JADZFJ010000398.1 GCA_020849935.1 Crocinitomix sp.
ATGACCCAGCTATGGTTTGGGGTACCAGCTATATCGGCTTTAATGCTGTACGCATCCCCAATACTCCTTCGTCCAAAAATTGGTTTATTGCATCTGATGGTGCCAATAACGGAGCTGCTGCCATTTATTCCAATGTGGGTGGAGATCTTTATTTTGCAACCATTCCAAGAGATGCTGATAATAACGCTGCACAACTAGATAAATCTCTCACCGACATCCAATTTTTGGATACACGAAAAGTTGTCATTAGCAGCAAAGGGAATGTTGGTATTGGTGAAATGAATCCACACAATAAACTGGAAATTAAAGGTGTAGCAGACACCGGTTTGAGATTACCCACCGGCAAGGGTGCCGGAAAAATTTTAACGTCAGATGTGGACGGAAATGCCGTTTGGCGACCAGCTACCGACGTTACAGCCAATTTGTGGAGGACACTTGCTAATCCCAACAATATTAGAAATGGAAATATTGGGAATGTCGGCATTGGAACCGATACTCCAGACGCTAAATTGGACGTTTGCGGAGCCTATGGAGACGTTAATGGACAAGGAGTTTTAAAATTAATAGGCGATCAAGAAGATGCCGGCGCTAGTTTGAGATTTGGTCTAAAAAATGGCATAGACGCGCATGCTTGGATTCAATCGTATGGAAATGTACCATTAAAAATAAACCCACACACGGCGGGCAGTGTAACAACGATTAACGAAACTGGAGGAAATGTTGGTATTGGAGTAAAGCTTCCTACCGAAAAATTGGAAGTAAATGGAAGTTTGCAGCTCGAAGGAAATTTATATGGAAGAAACGCTGGTGGCGAGTTTTTAATTCATGCCGTCAAAGACGCACGAGGTGGAGCTTATATGCATCTTCGAAGTTCTGATTATGCAGGGGCTAATGGCAATCAAGGAGGTATTAGTTTCGTTGCTCGAAAAGGAACAGCAAATCCGAAACAAAACGGATTCGTATTCCAGCAGCATAATCCACTCGAAAGTCCTGAATGGCCTCGCTGTTTGACAATTGACGGTAACCGTAATTCATATTACCATAATAATAAAATTTATTTAAGGAATATTGATGACCAAAATCACGGCTTAGCATATTACGGTAGTGACAACGGAAATTTCAAGAGTGTTGATGTAAACGGTCCAGTTTTATTTGGATATAATGGTGGCGCCTTAGGAGGGATGCAAGGAACTTCTTCGACAATTGCTCTGAGATGGACTTATGATCACAAGGTTGGTATTGGCGTCCCTAATCCCCAATATCTACTCCATGTAGGAAGTAAACTTGAAAATTACGCCGAGCATTATCGTTGGTGGAAAAAAGATGGTGACAAGGATGGTTTTTATGTTGATGGCCCACAAGTTAATATTCCAATTAGTATTTATGCTACTGGTAGAATTTTAAGTACAGAATTTAACGCATATTCCGACGAACGAATTAAGAATATAATTGGCATTTCCGATGCAAAAAAAGATTTAGAAAAATTGGCCAAAATAGAAATAACGGATTATACCATGAAAGACCGTTTAGCCTTTTCAGATAGGTTACAAAAGAAATTGATCGGCCAAAGGCTCAAGGAAGTTTTTCCTGAAGCTGTTTCATTAAATACGGATTATGTCCCGAATATATATAAAACTGCGGAGGTAAAGGATGGTAAAATTTTGCTCGAAGGCAAATATAATGTGGGCGATAGAATCAAACTGTTTACGAAAGACGAGGAGATTCTGGCTCAGATATTAAGTTACGAAAATGGGATTTTGAGTGTTGATAAAGCAAATCCAGATGGTGAAGTATTCATTTATGGTACAGAAGTAAAAGATTTTCATGTTGTCGATTACAATGCAGTGGCAATGCTCAATGTTTCTGCCACTCAAGAGCTTTTGAGAATGGTTCAAGAACAACAATTGGAAATTCAAAAATTGAAGAACCAAATTAATCCTAAGAATTAACAAAATTTTATGAAACTAGAACTAACAACAGAACAAGTCAATCAAATTTTAAATGCACTAGCGCAACAACCTTATATTCAGGTTCACGAACTTATAACTACCATTCAACAGCAAGGTAGTATGCAGTTGAGCGATCATCAAGAAGCTGAAACACCAGAGGAATTGTAGATAAAATAGGATTAAAACGATTACCCTTTCCTTTCACGCATCTATTTGTAAGCGAATAGACAAAGGGGAAGGGGGAAAAACAAAATAACAATGGCCACTAGCAAAGACATACCAACATATCATCAAACAATTGATTTTGAAAGCCTTATGCGTGAGGCTCGAAAGCACATTACGGAGTTGGCTGGTGAATTATGGACAGATCACAACCCATCTGACCCCGGAATTACCCAATTAGAGGTTTTGGCATTTTGCATTGCCGATTTAAGTTACCGAACATCTTTTGAGGTGAAAGATCTTATTGAGGGATATAAGGGAGGATTGGCTCAAGCGCACGATTTACCACTAATGAATGTTGCTTTGCCAAATCATCCAGTAACGATTAAAGATTTGCGAAAAGTTTTGATTGATTTGGTACATCCTAACTTTAAATTAACTGAGCATCTTCCTGAAATTGATCAATATGAAACTAAACTTTTAGTTAGAAACGCCTTTCCAATGATCACCGATAAGGCCGAAGTTGATTTCTACGCAGCTTCCAAATCTGGTCGTGACACTTTTCTAACTTTTGAAACCGATTATGAAGACCCCTTTACTGAGACATTTCAGGAAACCTCAGGATTATTGAAACCAACATCTCAACAAAAAAAAGCGGATACATTAGGCGGCAAACAAGTAATTCCATCAAACGAATTAAGGCCTATCCAAAATTTAGAATCTCTTAACGCAACTGTAGATGTTGAAAATTTACTTACGCCTTTTGACCCAAAAATAAAAAGCAAATTTGAATTTTTGGATCTAATTCAACTCAATGGTTTGTATAAAATTCAAATTGAATTTGAAGAAGACATTCATTACAATAATCAAGAACAAAAACACCTACGCGATCTCAATCAAAATTTTTTCCAAGCGTCGATCACATCAAATTCAAAATTGTATGAGATTAGCGTTTTGATGCCTTATTGGGATGATGTCATTTGGTCAATGAAAGATTTAAATTTGACTCATCCACAAACCGAAGTACATTTTGTTAATCGCTTTCAATATCACTATTATATCGCTGTTGACAAACTAAATTATGATGATTATTTTTACGACTATTACGCCGAAGTATTATTAGGGGGATATAAATTACCACTCTATGTCAAAGTTCATTTTCTGGATCAATTGAATGAAATCAAACAAGGGATTCCGGATTCGATCAGTGTTAACGGTAAAACACTCACCTTTCGTGCTAATTTTTTAGATTGGAATGAACTGGCTAATGGCGTTAATCAAAATTATAATAACGGTGGAAATCATCAATTAAGTCCAAATTTACAATCACTTCCAACAGAATGGAATGTAGAAACGAATGCAGTTGGCATTGAAGGTGAATTACCTACGTTTGACATTCAAGCTGGATTTTTGTTTTTAAAAGAAACCATTTCTGATAACGGAAATGGATCATTTACATACAGCTATGATCGTCAAAAAAAAATCAAACTCTTAACACGAATTACGTTCGATGAAGGGGTGATAGTTAAAGATTCGGATATTAACCAAATTGAAGTGGCGCTCTCCGAAAAATTTCCTGATTTATTTTTACAAAAAATCGAACTAGAAAAGGCAATTAAATCAAAAATAAACGATGTTCAAGCCACTTTTTACAAAAAATATCTCGAAAAATTAAATCGAGTTTTTGACCATTTGTACGGAAGCCATGGAATTTGGCCTTATCTAGGGAAATACAGAAATCTTTGCGAAGATTTTGCAGAATTTTCAGCCTCGCGCGTTCAAGAAATTGCCCTATTTGGAAAAATTAAAGTAGCGACTGGATATAATATTAATGAATTATTAGCTGAAATTTATTTTCGTATCGATCAGTTTTTGAGTCCATTAGTTAAATTCAATACACTTAGTGAAATGAGTGTAAAAGGTTATCGATTTGAAGAAATATTTAATGGCCCTCTATTAGCACATGGATTTATTGAAAATACCGATCTTGATAATTTAAAACGGCGCTCGGTGGTCTACACTTCGGATTTAATTCGAATCATAATGAACGTAGAAGGGGTGCTATTTGTAGAGAATTTTAGTATTTCGGGCTATATCGATAACCGTTTAATGGGACGTAATGTGCTTAATTGTCTAAGCCTCACCAATAGTGAAATTTATAAACCTCAATTTGGATACGACAAAACAAAACTAGAAATTTGGGTCGATGATGAACTCGGTGTTTTCGACAAATCGAGTGTAAAAAGCTGGTTCGACCAAAAAAAATCGCGTCAAAAAAACGAACAATTACCTTCTATCGCGCAACTTTCAGGTGATCAAACCTTAACTTCAATTCCGAGTGGTGTTGACATGGAAGTTGAAAAATATTACTCTATTCAACATGATTTTCCAGAAGTTTATGGCATTGGCGAATACGGATTACCTTTAGATGCTGATGATGAACGAAAATCGCGTGCAAAACAACTCAAAGCATTTTTATTGCCCTTTGAACAATTGCTCGCAAATTATTTAAAACAAGTGGCTCATTTGCCTGAATTATTC
>JADZFJ010000399.1 GCA_020849935.1 Crocinitomix sp.
TAATCTAACAAACGGCGTTTATTTCTATACGATCTATAAAGATGGAGCGGTATTAGAAACAAAAAAATTAGTGGTTAAACATTAAGCACATTTGTATATTTAATTGAAAAGGAAACTCAAAAGGTTTCCTTTTTTTGTGTCATGAATTTTTTGCCTTTGAAATTAGGTGATCTACCAACAGAGGAACTTGCACAGTGGCTGGGCCTTTAAAATATTCAAATTGTTGATCATCTATTTCAATTGATCCAGGATCAACGAGATACTTTTCACACCAATTTGGACAAGCATAACGCAAGCCAGCTGCTGGATATACATTTAAAGAAGTGCCGATCACAATCAAAATTTCACAACCACGAACCATCACTTCGGCTTCTTCCATTTTAGGCACCGCTTCTCCAAACCATACAATATGAGGACGCATTCGTTGCCCATTTGGGGTTTTATGATGTAATTCGATATCACCATCCAAAGGATAAAGAAATTTGTCCGTGTCAACTCCTCTACCTTTTAGAATTTCGCCATGTAAATGAATAATCTTAGAAGATCCTGCACGCTCGTGTAAATCATCAATATTTTGGGTAATGATGGTGACATCATAAAATTCTTCAAGTGCCGCCAAGGCATAATGTCCTTCGTTTGGTTTGGCAGCAATTACTTGTCTTCGTCGTGCATTGTAAAATGCCAAAACCATTGCAGGATTTTGATGCCAAGCATTGATTGTCGCTACCTTAGAAATGTCGTAATTCTCCCATAACCCGCCACTATCGCGAAAAGTGCCTAAGCCACTCTCAGCACTTATCCCTGCTCCAGTTAAAACAACAATTCTTTTTTTTAATTGTTCCACAATCATTTGATTTTAATGAGACTAAATTAAGAATTTATCTCGAATTAGTTTAAGACTCAATCTTAATTTAATCCAAAATAAACACTCACAGTAACCATCATTTTCTAGTTGAAATCTATTCTATTTTGCTTTTACTGCCATAAATTCAACCTTCCAATTATTGGTTGACCATTTTTCAGCTATATTTTTTTATATTTGCCAACTTATCTAAATGAGATATATTAATGCCAAAAATTAGAAAACAAGAAGCGTTGGATTATCATGCAAACGGTCGCCCAGGTAAAATCGAGGTGATTCCTTCTACGCCGTATAGCACCCAACGTGATTTATCGCTCGCATATTCACCTGGTGTGGCTGAGCCTTGCTTGGCAATTGCAGAGAATAAATCAGACGTTTATAAATATACCGCCAAAGGAAATTTAGTTGCTGTAATTTCAAATGGCACAGCTGTTTTAGGGTTGGGGGACATAGGTCCCGAAGCGTCTAAGCCTGTCATGGAAGGAAAGGGGTTGTTGTTTAAGATTTTTGCTGACATCGATGTTTTTGACATTGAAGTTGACGCAACGGATATTGATCTTTTTGTCGCAACGGTGAAGGCAATTGCACCTCCTTTTGGTGGAATTAATCTAGAAGATATAAAAGCACCCGAAGCTTTTGAAATCGAACGTCGCCTAAAAGAGGAATTAAATATTCCTATCATGCACGACGATCAGCACGGGACAGCAATCATCTCAAGTGCTGCTTTGCTGAATGCGTTAGAACTAGCTGGGAAAAAAATTGAGGAAGTGACTATTGTGGTCGTGGGCGCTGGAGCAGCAGCTTTTTCTTGTGCTAAACTCTATTTGGCGCTTGGGGCCAAATTGGAGAAAATTTTCATGTATGACAGCAAGGGTTTACTTTCAAAAGATCGTACGGATTTAGACAATTATAAGTCTGAGTTTGCTGTGCATCCAACGGATGTTCCTTTGAAAAAGGCCATGAAATTTGCAGATGTCTTTTTGGGATTATCAAAAGGAGGACTTCTATCAAAGGAAATGGTGAAATCCATGCCTAAAAATCCAATTGTTTTTGCGTTAGCAAATCCAGATCCCGAAATATCTTATAAAGACGCCATGAGCGTGCGAAAAGACATTATCGTGGCAACGGGTCGTTCTGATAATCCAAACCAAGTTAATAATGTCCTTGGGTTTCCTTTTATTTTTAGAGGAGCTTTGGATGTGCGCGCGACCTGCATTAACGAAGCAATGAAGTTGGCAGCGGTAAAAGCGATTGCCTATCTTGCAAAATCTCCTGTTCCAGAAGAAGTTAACACGGCTTATGGCGAGAAAAATATTTCATTTGGAAAGGATCAAATCATTCCTAAACCATTGGATTCGAGATTGATTACTGCCGTTTCACCAGCTGTAGCGCGGGCAGCCATGGAATCTGGCGTTGCTCAAAATCCAATTAAAGATTGGGATGAATACGAAATCGAACTCAAACGCCGTTTGGGATTGGACAATAAATTGATTAATGTCCTCACTGAAAAGGCAATTAAATCGCCAAAAAAGGTGGTTTTTGCCGAAGCGGATAATTATAAAGTGTTAAAAGCAGCACATTTGGCTGAAGAAGAAGGTTATGCAAAACCAATCCTTCTCGGTCGTAAACAAAAGATTCTTGAGTTAATCAAAGAAATTGGCATCGAATTCGAAAATTTGAATATTATCGATCCAAAGGACGAATCTGAACATGTAAGGTGTGAAGAATACGGACGGATGTTCTTTGAAAAAAGACAGCGTAAAGGGTTTACTCTTTATGAATCTGTAAAAATTATGCGTGAGCGTAATTATTACGGTGCCATGATGGTAGAAGCTGGTCACGCAGATGCACTAATTTCAGGAATCACACGAAGTTATAAAGATGTTATTTTGCCGGCTTTACAAGTAGTAGGTAAAATGGATGGCGTGGACAAAGTAGCGGGTATGTACGTGTTGGTAACCAAAAGAGGACCGATTTTTTTAGCGGATACAACGGTCAATTTTAGTCCTACCGCCAACGAAATTGCTGAAATTACAAATATGGTCGCAAAAAAAGTGCGCCAATTTAACATTCAACCTCGTATCGCCCTTTTATCGTATTCTAATTTTGGTTCGGCACAAGGAAGTGATTCCATTAAGATGCAAGAAGCAACCCGAATCATAAAAGAACGTTATCCTAACTTAATTGTGGATGGAGAACTTCAAGCTAATTTTGCCCTAAATACCGAAATGAGAACAGATCGTTTTCCTTTCTCTACCTTGGGGAATAAAGCAGTGAATACCTTGATTTTTCCAAATTTGGCGGCCGGTAATATCGCTTACAAATTATTGCAAGAAATGTGTGATGATGTGGACGCAATTGGGCCAATTTTGTTAGGAATTAAAAAATCAATTCACGTATTGCAACTTGGAAGTGGGGTACGTGAAATCACTAACATGGTTAAAATCGCCGTGTTAGATGCTCATATTAAAGAAAAATGATAGCACATTTAAATGGTCGTTTGGTAGAAAAAAACGCTACAAATCTCATTGTGGAATGTGGTGGCGTTGGGTATTTTGTGAAAATTAGTTTGCATACTTTTTCCAAAATCGGAAAAGAAGAACAAATTAAAATCTATACCCAATTGCAAATTCGCGAAGATGCGCATACCTTGTATGGGTTTTATGATTTGAAAGAACGCGATATGTTCAACCACCTAATTTCTGTTTCAGGGGTGGGTGCGAATACCGCCATTTTAATGTTGTCGGCATTGACTTCGGATGAAATTGCCGCAGCGATTGTAGGAGAAAATGTTTCACTCATTCAAAGTATTAAAGGAATTGGCCTTAAAACGGCACAACGATTAATCATCGATTTAAAGGATAAAGTTTCAAAAATTGACTTTAATGCTGAAAATATTTTCGCTTCAAACAATACAAATCAAAATGATGCGTTAACTGCTTTGCTCTCTTTAGGTTTTGATAAGCTTAAAGCAGATAAAGCAATAAAGAAAATTATTACGGATGACCAATCTGTAGAAGAGATTATTAAACAAGCTTTAAAGATAATATAAGAGTGAGATTAGGATTAATAATTTTGGTGTTGTTAACTGGTTCAATTAATTTGTTGGCCCTTCCTGAATATGCGAAGTCAACTGTTAATTTATATGCAACAGACGCGGATACTCCTAAGGTTGAATTACCTTACCCTATTTACGATTACAGAGATTATACTGATCAAAAAAGATCAACAATTGGATTAGCCGATCCTA
>JADZFJ010000400.1 GCA_020849935.1 Crocinitomix sp.
CATGAGCAATACATGATTACTAACGAAGCTAAAATTCCAGTTTTAGTAGTTAATCCAATTAATGCTACCAACGCATATCAAGCGATTTTTACCTAGACTTTACTTAATTCATATATACTAAAGGGGGATTTTCCCCCTTTTTTTGTTGTTTATCCTAGAGAAGTTCTGTTTGGTTAGTTGAAATGAAAATTTAGTCGAATTATTCTGAGTTTTTATCGATTCCGCATTGTCCAACGATTAGAATTTCTTAATTTGGGATTAAATTGTAGAATAAACGGTTTTAGATTGAATATGTTGAAAGAAATATCTACTTATGGTGCACTTTTGCTGACTGCTTTGGTAGTTTATCGTGCTTCGTCTTTGGAGGAAGAATCAACTGAAACAAAACAGCTTTATCAACGCGAAGCAGATGCAGACTTTTCTTCAGCTAATTCGTTATTAAGATCTGAAATTGCCGCCAACCTATACACTACTTCACGTCCAAATTTAATTGCGAGTTTCGCAAGTGCTAAGCAACAAATTTTCGAAGCTTCCCGTGAACCATTGGTTAATGAAATTCCTTCGGAAAACGTTTCATTGATGGCACAATCCGAAGTGTCTGAAATCCGTACAAATATGCTTTCGGAAGAAGATCTTTCGTTGTCCCTTGACAGGGAAAGCACCATTACTCGAAGTTTGTCTATCTACGCACCAAGACAACGAATTCAACCTAAACCATCCATGGAATAATTAAAGGATTTTGGTCGATTGATCAAATTCTTTTAAAAATAGGTATCTGAACTAAACTTCAATCACTTAGAACGTCAAGTTTTACTATATTTGCCGATATATCTTCAATCTAAAAATACATGTATATGGCGAGCGAATCGGAATTATCAAAGTTACAAGCAGTTAAAGAATTAATCTTTGGTCAGGAAATTCAAGACTATGATGCAGAGTTTAAAAGTATTCATAAACAACTTGCAGAAAACAAGGCAAAAAATGAAGAAGACACTTTAAACCAACAAAAAGCCCTTGAGCAATTAGAAAAAGCAATTACAGGTCGGATTGATCGATTAGAGTTGGAGCTTATAAAACGAATCACTGCCTTAGACAATAAAAAAGCGGACCGTGCTAAACTTGGCAAAATGTTGATTCAAATCGGAGAAAAGTTACAAGACAATTCTTAGCAACTGCAAAAATGTCGAGTGAAAAAGATCATTTTGAGGAACTTAGAAACTTAATTTTAGCAAGTGATAGGGAGAATTACGCCAAACAAAATGAACAAATTTTAGCGAAACTGGACGAACTTGAAAAAGAACTAAACGACCCAGAAAAATTCGCAGCAGTCATCCAACAATCAAAGGCTGAAATTATTGATGTCCTTGGTCCTGTCATGGGGAAAATGATAAAAAAATTTATTTCAAGTGAAATTGCTCGCTTGAAAGAAGGTATCGAAGCCAAAAGCAAGGCCATTTTTTCGTTTGCCTTTGTGAAAGAAAAAATCAAAAATAAACTTTCGGGAATTACAAAAGGAGAATCTGCCATCAATGCAGCTCTGCAACCCAATTTGATGCAAATTTTTGTGATCGATAAGAAATCGGGGTTATTAATTGGTGAATATTCGCCATCGAACATTTTAGAACCAGATTTGGTGGCGGGTATGTTGTCTGCGATTAAATCCTTCGTAGAAAGTGCGTTTGGGCAAGAAGATGCTGAATTGGAAAGTTTAGAATACAGCGATTACAAGATTTTACTTTATAATTTTAACCGATTTTATTTTGCATGCGTCTTTGAAGGGTATGTTGATGCCTATCTAAGAGCTGAATTACAGGACGATTTTTTAGATTTGACAGACAAAAAATTAGGTGCGATTGCCTTAAAAGATATTGACGACGAATTAAAAACACGCGTTGAACTCGAATTAAAGCTTAAATTTGATAAGAAGTATCAACACGAAAAAAGTAAATTAAATTTACAAGATGAAGACGTTGAGTAAAAAAATCGTTTTGTTGGGGAATGAAGGAGTTGGCAAAACGTCATTGGTAAAAAGATATGTTCATAGTATTTTTAACGATGAATATTTAACCACGATTGGAATTAAAATATCAAAAAAAATTGTGGTAGTGGAGGATGTGGAGGTTAACTTGATGATTTGGGATATTGCTGGCAATATGATGAATCAAACCCTTTACAATAATTACCTGCAAGGCGCACATGGGGTTTTATTGGTGGCAGATGTTTTACGGGCAGAGACGTATCAAAACATTATCAAAGAACGAGATACACATTTGTCGGTTGATTTTGGCAATACGCATACTTTTGTTCTACTCAATAAATCGGATCTTTTGGTCAATCAACCAGAGGTCAATTTAGCAGATTTTTCATACGATTTTTTAACAAGCGCAAAAAACGGAGATAATGTTGAGGACGTTTTTAGATGTCTTGCTGAAAAAATACTCTCCACATCTCGATTATAAGCAAAATCATGACTACTTCACGTACTCATATAGAGACGATAGCTTCTTTAAAAGCGCAAATTACAGCCCTTGAGAAAAAAAATAAGCTGTTAAAGAAAAACTTAGAGCACAATAAAATCAACCTCAAAAAAAGACAAAACTCACTTGTAAATCAGACAATTGAAGAGCAACACGCCAAATTAATGAAATACAACAAGGAGCTGGAACAGTTTACCTACGTGGCCACGCACGATTTAAAATCTCCGTTGGCAAATATTCAAGGTTATTTAGATTTAATTGAAATTGATTTAGTGAATCCATCGCCGGATGTACTCGATTCGATGAAGTGGCTAAAATATTCTGTTGCCGAAGCTAGAAATGTTATTAGCGAGCTCACGAACGCCTTAAAAGCCCGGAATAACAAGGAAGAATTACTTAAACCAATCAATTTAGAAGATTTAGTAGAAGGCATATTGTCTGGTATGCGTGCAAAAATTCTAGACTCTAAAATTGTTTTTATTTGTGATTTTACAGAAATTAATGAATTTATGTATTATCCTGTGGCCCTGAGAAGTATCTTACAAAATATTATCTCCAATGCCATTCAATACTCCTCAACCGTTCCATTTCCTGAAATTAAAATTACCACCAATAACGCTGTCAATGAGGTGTTGATCAGTGTCGAAGACAATGGGGTTGGAATCGATCTTGAAACAAACGAATCAAAGGTGTTTGGTTTATTTAAACGGATTCAAAACGACGAGAGTGGTTCGGGAATTGGCATGTATATCGTCAACAAATTACTTGAAAATTACGGTGGAAAATTATTGCTTAAAAGTGAATTAGGAAAAGGATCCATATTTACTGTTGTGATTCCAGTCGAAAAGGTGTAAATTTGACTCACCTAATTTTAAAATATGAAACAAATTGATCACCTACTCCTGATCGATGACAGTGAAGCTACGAACAATTTTCACGAGCGGCTTCTTGGTAAATTGAATTTTGCTGAACGAGTTTCCATTTGCAGAAATGGGCAAGACGGACTCGATTTTCTCTCAAATGAAGCCAATTGCCCTTCGCTTATTTTTCTTGACTTAAACATGCCTATTCTCAATGGATTTGAATTCCTTGAACGTGTCATTGTCCATTTTAACGCCAAATCACAATGTTATCCCTTGATTGTTATTTTAACCTCGTCGGATGAATCTGTTGATCAAGCCAGGTGCAAAAAAATCTATCAAAAAATTAAGTTCTTTACTAAACCATTAACGATTTCTCAGATCAACGAAATTTGGGCTTTAGTAGATTTGGACTTAAATCAAGCATAAAAATTTAGTTCGTTAAACTCCGCTTAGTGCTTGAAAGAATTTAATTTTATCCAATAATTATTGTAGATAATAAATTCTTGATTCTGACGCTTTTCTCGTTTAAATAATTCGTACCCTTTTGGGTGGATTAAAAGTTCATCCACAATAAATGGGGCGCCATTACCATTTCCAGATAAAAAGATTTTAAATTCATCAAAATCTTGGTTAATGGTAAAATCCATTTCAATCAAGGCCCAATCTTGCACAATTAAATTTGGTTGCCTCATATCAAATTGAGAAATCCAA
>JADZFJ010000401.1 GCA_020849935.1 Crocinitomix sp.
TCTAGTCAAGGAAAATCCGATGTTTCAATCGAGTCTGATTTGGATTTAGCGGGATCAAATTTCTTCTCAATAAATAAGGATCAAGATTCATTGAACTTTAAAGCACCAAAAGCCAAATTCTTCTTAAATGAGAATGTAATTTATTGCGAAAAAGTGACCTATTTGGATGTGGCCGATGCTCGAATTTTCCCAGAAGGCGAAAAGGTAACGATTCGTAAAAAGGCGGTAATGGATCCGTTTGAAAATGCCGAAATTGTGGCCAACTTTATTACCAAGTACCACAAAATCACCGAAGCAAAAGTGCAAGTGTTGGCAAGAAGATCCTACAAGGCAAGTGGAAAATATCCTTACATCGATAGCAACGGAAAAACACAAATAATTTATTTCGAAAATATTGAGTTAGACACGGCTTATCAAACGGTTGCAAAAGGTGAAATTAAAAAAGATGCCAACTTTAAATTAGATGATAAATTTGATTTTTACGGAGGGGTCGAACTTTATGCTTCGATGCAGTTTTTAACCTTTGATGGGGCAACCAGAATCAACCATGAATGTAATCAATTTGCACGAAACTGGTTAAAATTCAGAACTGACATCGATCCAAATAATATTCAAATTCCAGTTTCTGACAATCTAAAAGACTTGGAAGGAAATGGAATTGCGGTTGGATTAGTGCGACGAAACACTTCAAATTCAGATAGTTTGGAAATTTATCCAACCTTTTTATCAGCCTTAGAAAATGCTGGGGATCATATCTTGTTTACCTCTAACGGAGTGTTGAATTACAACAAAGAATCAAAAGAATTCAGAATCGCGAGTGCCGAAAAATTGATTAACCGCGCCGAAAAAGGCAATTATATCAGCTTACAAATTGAAAGTTGTTCAATGGAAGGTGACGGGGTTGTTGATTTGGGTCTTGATTTACCAGATGTAAAAATTAAAACCTACGGATTAGTAAGTTACAATGCCGCAAACAGAATGACTAATTTGAATTTAAGTGGAAGTATCGACTTTTTCTTTGATAAAAAGGTCATGGAATTTATTTCAAATGCCATTACAAGCACTAACGGTTTAAGTGGGGTAGACATAGGAAGAACCACGCTCGAACAAGCAGTGACAGAGCAAATTTCTAAAGAAGAAGCGGAAAATTTAAAATCTGATTATGTTTTAGATGGTGAGGTACGGAAATTGCCAAAAGAGTTGGAAAAAACCATTTATTTAACCAATTTAAGAATGAAATGGGATGAGCGTGCCATTGGATTTGTTTCAGAACCAATTACGGGTATCGTTGGTTTGAGTGGAGTTCCTTTGTTCAAGGATTTTACTGTTCGCCTTGCCATTGAATACACGGTGGATGGATCCGATCGAGGAACTAAATTGGGTTATTTAATTGAATTGCCAGGAGGGGATAAACCGGGGAATTATTATTTCTTCCGATTCGAACGAATTAAACGAACCACTGTCATGAATTTGATTACAAGTGATAAAGCTTTGCAAGCCTATATGTCAGAATTAAAGGATGATAAATTAAAAGATAAAGACTTTTCTTACCAATTAAGAATTCCAAACGCCGAAAGCTATTTAAGTGCCTTCAGAACTTATTGGGGCGAATAAATAGACGTGTTGAGAAGTTCACCTTGACGGATGTATTTTGGAACTTGCTTTTTTGTACTTTAGGTATTAAATTAGAATGAACCTTTCAAGCAATTATGCGTATTAGAGTAAAAGATGTTGCTAATAAGTTCGATTGTCGGATAGTTGAATGAGTAAATGTTTAAAATTAATGTTGATTGTGCTTGCTTGCTGGTATGGAAACAGCACGGCCTTTTCGCAAGAAACATTAGAGCAAAAACGTGAACGAGCAGATGCCTTTTTTGACGAAAAAAATTGGTCGGCTGCCGAAGCCCTTTATGCCAGTATTATCGCCGATGCTCCCACCAATCACGATTTAAATTTTAGGTACGGAACCTGTCTTCTTTTTGGGTCGAAAAACAAGGAAGAAGCCATCAAACGCCTCCGATTTTCATTGACCGGTGCAGGAATTGACAAAAGAGCGTATTACTATCTTGGCAGGGCTTATCACCTGAATTATCAATTTAATGAGGCGATTAAAAATTACCAAAAATTCAAGGAGTTAAACACCAAAAATGAATTTACGGACCTCAATGTTGATGCCGATTTGAAAGCCTGTAATTTTGGTAAAAAACTCCTTTCGGACATCACGAATCTCATAGTCATTCAAAAAACAGAATTAAAAGAAGACAATTTTTATGACCTCTACAAGTTGGATGATATTGGAGGAACCATCTTGGTGACCGATCAATTTCAATCAAAATTGGATCAAAAAAAGAATCACCGCCCAATTATTCATTTCCCAACTAATTCGCCCTATATTTATTATTCAAGTTATGGGGTAGATGGAAGTACTGGCTTGGATATTTATGTGAAGAAAAAACTTCCGGGAGGCGAATGGTCCGAAGCCCAAAAGGTGAGGGGACAAGTAAATACCGAGTTGGATGAAAATTTTGCCTACATGCACCCTTCGGGGGAATATCTTTATTTCTGTTCGAAAGGTCATAATTCGATGGGGGGATACGATGTATTCCGTTCAAAATACGACGAAGAATCACAAAGTTTTGGACCACCTGACAATTTAGATTTTGCGATTAGTTCGCCTGATGACGATTTGTTATTTGTGGTCGATAGCTTGGACAAGGTGGCTTATTTCGCATCTTCACGTGAAAGTGCGCAGGGTAAATTAACCGTTTATAAAGTGCGGGTGGATAGGGTGCCGATGCAAATGGCAGTGATTAAAGGAAATTTCTTAAA
>JADZFJ010000402.1 GCA_020849935.1 Crocinitomix sp.
TAGTTTGTCTTCAGAGGCGGTCGAGAAATTAACAAAAATCAAACCTGTCACCATTGGACAAGCAAGCCGAATCAGTGGTGTGTCACCTTCAGATATTGCCATATTATTAATTTATTTAGGAAGATAGCATGAATCAATTGCACCATTGTCCCATTTGTGACGGAACAGAATTTACACCATTTCTTCAAGGAATTGATTATACCGTTTCCAAGGAGAAATTCATGATAGTAAAATGTAATGCCTGTAATTTCCATTTTACAAATCCAATTCCTACGGCGGATAAAATAGGGGATTATTACAAATCTGAATCCTATGTTTCGCATTCATCTACTAACAAGGGAATCATCAATAAAATTTACCAGGTTGTGCGGAAACACACCCTCAAGCAAAAAGTGAAATTGGTGAAGCGAGTAGGAAAGGGGAGTCAAATTCTGGATTTAGGAGCAGGAACCGGACATTTTGTGAATGCATGTACTCAAGCCAATTTAAATGCGATTGGTTTAGAACCAGATTCAGATGCGCGAAATTTTGGAATAGCCAATTTCAAGATCGATTTACAACCCATCGAAAATCTGCACACCTTACCAAACGAATCCATAGATGTCATCACCATGTGGCATGTCTTGGAACATGTCTACGATTTAAAAAAGGATGTAGCAAAAATAGTTCAGGTATTAAAAAATGATGGTGTTTTAATAGTAGCAGTTCCAAATCGTAATTCGCATGATGCACAGCACTATCATGAATTTTGGGCGGCTTACGATTTACCAATTCATTTGTATCATTTCGTTCCTTCCGACATCGAAAATCTTTTTAAGCAATTCGACTTACAAGTGGATGAAATATTGCCTATGAAATTCGACGCCTATTATGTTTCCATGTTAAGTGAAAAATACAAAGGTGGAAATACCTTAAGTGGCATTTGGCGAGGATGGCGATCAAATATGAAAGCAAAACAAGGAACTTACTCCTCACAGATCTATATTCTCCGAAAAAAACGCAATTAAACGCGATTTAAGCAACTTTCTTTTTAGTTGGTATCAAATCTATATCCCTTATTCGAGATCGTCGATTTGGAAAGACCACTTTTTAATTGGCTAAATTTCAGTTAATCATTTGAATTATAAACGTTTAATAGAATTTTGAAACAATATATTAAAAATTGCGCTGTAATTTCGCGTTGCGGCTTCGCTGGGTAGGATATCCATCCTACACCAACCCAAAATCCCGGCGATATTCATCGCCTTCATAAATTCTAATTAAAAACAAAGATTTCGAATTATATGTAATTTTAGCTGCGTAGGATATCCATCTTACGCCAACCAAAATCCAAGCGATATTTATCGCCTTCCAAAACGTTTAATAAAAATTCAAGAAAGATCAAAAATCGCTGCGTTTTTGTTCGCTGTGTTCGCTGCGTAGGATATCCATCCTACGCCAATCAAAATCCAAGCGATATTCATCGCTTTCCAAAACTCTAATAGAAAATCAAAAATGATCACCAATCATCTTAATCTTCCCCCTCCTTCTTCTTCTGCTTAAAAATCGCCTCATAGGCATCCACCAACGAAATTTGCGCACCATAACTATACGTTGTATGGCTAAAAATTTGTCGAATTTCGGGCGCCACATTAAAAAGTTGGCGATAACCGATCGAAACCCGAACGGCAAACCATTTTACCAAATAAAATTTCGTCTGAAACGTGGCACCAAACGCATTAAAAGGAGTAGGTTCAATTTCACCCACTAAAGTTTGCCCATGAAACATTTTGCCTGCCAATTGCCCAACGGCTAATTCAAAGGGCAACGAAAATTCCCATCGTGGCGAACGAAAAATGACACGTTCGTAAAACAAAGAAGCATAATTTGCCCGAAAGGCCAATCCAGCACTATCATTTAATGTGAAGCCCTCCACCGGACTATTTTTAATAAAATTACGAGGATTAAGTTCATAATATCCTAACCCAAAACGATGTACCCCTTTATATTTCGCACCCAACCGTAAACCAATAAACGATAAATCAGTGCCTTTATGGGCAGAATGTCGTTGATCTACAGCTCCTAGAAATTTCCATTTGTCGTCCCCATATTGACTTGGGAAGAAACGGCTGGTTTTAGGGGGTGCTGCTACCGAATCCACTTGTCCCAAAAAATGATTCACGTGAAACATCACCGTAAGAACCAACAGATATTTAAAAAGCAAATGCACCCCACAAAATTAAGAACAAACATTAGGTTAAAATAAGACATGCTCCTAAAGACTTTCAACGCAACAGTGTTCATAGAGTTAATTAATTACAAAACAGCCACTTATATTAACTAGCTAAACTACACACAATCCTATAAACTTACCATGACCAAAAAATTTCGCACAAAAAATAGTCTAAACGTCTCCACACATCGTATTTTTATGGTTTTATACAAAAATGACACACACCTATACCTTAACCGAGCAAGATTATCTAGCTTTCGAATTGTACACCATTTCAAAAACCCCGCGGTTTCAGCCCCGTCAGCGAAATGGCCGATTTTTTGTCGCGTTTTGTTCGGCAATCACTATGATCTATTTCTTTTACAGCCATAATTATTGGAACGCTACTTACTTCGGAATCATGACTTTGGCTTTGTTTCTTTGTTATCCCCGCTATTTTAAATGGCGACAAAAGGTACATTACCTCAAACACATCCGCCGAAATTATAAAAACAAATTTGGTCTACAAGAAACTTTAGTAATTGATAATAAACTGATTACTTTAACAAATCACACCGGCACGGGCACCCTAAAAGCGTCTAATTTTGACAAAATTTGTGAAACAAGCACTCATTATTTTATGGTTTTAGAAGGCGGCGCGGCCCTCATCCTCCCAAAAAAAGACCTGAACGACCAAGCATTTAAATCCGATCTTAAAACCTTAAAGTTACCCCACCAATCCGATCTCACTTGGCGATGGTAAAAGCACAAATAGTTGATCCGTAGAAATTTATTAACAATAAAGATAATAAGCATAAAAATTTGGGCGTTCCCCTGACGCTCATGCAATTACTCCATTGCATTTCGTTATTGCATGAGGTCCGGGTCGTGTCATCCACTATAGTCCCAGACATCCCGACTGAAACGTCGGGATCGTCAGGGAGCTGCCGTTTCTCCCACTAACGCTATTAGATCTTACAATATCTAATTTTCTCAAATCAAATCCTCTCATTCCAATTAATTAAAATTTTCAATAAAAGTCCCGATGGCGCGAGCGTCCCGCTCGTGCCATCGTAGTTTAGACGGTTATTATAATTCAATAATTTATACAAATCCAAATCCGCGTTCTATCAAATTAATTAAAATTTTCATTAAAAGTCCCGCTGGCGCGATCGTCCCGATCGTGCCTTAACAGTTTAAACCGTTATTCGTTAAGTAAAAAAAAAATTCCAAAATATACTTATACATACAACTAATTTACATATCTTTGGCAAACGCACGAATATATGGCCAGTTTAGAACAAGAAATAAAACAATCGAAATTTGCAAACGAACACGTTAAAGCAAATATAAATATTTTATTTACAGCTAATTGGTTGTACAATCGACTCTCTGCAGCGTTAAAACCATTCAATATTACACATGAACAATTTAATGTATTGCGGATTCTTAAAGGGAGCCATCCAAAGGAAATGTGTCAAAAAGATATTTTGTCGAGAATGATTGCGCCAAATTCGAATCTAACACTTATCGTTAAAAAATTGGTGGCGAAACAATTAATCAATGTCAGTCAATCGGCCACGGATAAAAGGGAATATCAAATTAATATCACCAGCCAAGGTTTGTCCTTATTGGCTGAAATTGACAAAGGATTCGAAAGCAATATGACGCATCTTAAAAAACTAAACGCCTCCGAAGCGTTTCATTTAAACGCCTTGTTGGATAAAATACGAGAAGAATAAAAAAATTTGAACAAATAGTTGTATATATAACTAATTAAAAAAAGAGTATGAACAAAGAACTCATTAAATCGCAAAAAGCTCCTATTAGTAGAAGCATGGGACCAAATGTCCGACAAGTGATTCCGAGTGCCTTAGGAGATTTTGATCCCTTTGTGTTTTTGGATCATTTCGGACCAGTCGTGAAACAACCTGAAAGCCAAGGTGTCCCGCCTCATCCGCACGCGGGAATTGCGACCATCACGTATTTATTTGAAGGAAGTAACCGTCACCAAGATAGTTATGGCCACGATGTTGTAATTGAACCAGGCGATTTAGCGTGGATGCAAGCAGGAAAAGGGATCATACACGCCGAAGGAATGAATGAAAATAAAACTAGTCCAGAAACCGTGCATGGTTTGCAGTTTTGGATCTCGCTTCCCGCAAAAGATAAATTTATCACGCCGGCTTTTTATCACTATCAATCGAACGACTTGCCGAAGTTTAATATTGGCTCTACTTCGGTAAAAGTAGTAGTTGGAAGTTTATTAAATCATCACAGTCCGGTAAAAAGCCTGTCGCCTGCCTTTATTTACGAAGTAAAAATATCGGCAAATCAAACGGTAGAAATTCCTTTTAAAACGGGTGATTCGGTTGGTTTGTATTTGATCAGCGGTGCCGTTCGGTCGGCAAACACCGACATTTTACCAACTTCCATGGTCCGTTTTGATAAGGAGGGCGATCAATTATCAATCACTGCGAATGAAGACAGTCATTTTATCGTACTTGGAGGCACACCTTTAAACGAACCAATTGTAGCCTACGCCTCTTTTGTCATGAATAGCGAGGATCAAATTCACCAGGTCATAGAAGATTATCAAACAGGAAAAATGGGAACCTTAATACTTTAATAAATTAAATAAAATCATAGAAATGAAACTAATAGAAAAAATCAACAGTGGAAATTTAGAATTTCAAAACCGAATGGCCATGGCGCCAATGACCAGAAGCAGAGCAAGTTTGACTGGCATCGTAAACGAGATGACGGTATTGTATTACACTCAAAGAGCAAGTGCAGGATTGCTGATTTCGGAAGGAATTAATATTTCTGAGCAGGCGCTTGGAAGTCCTTATACACCGGGAATTTATACGAAAGATCAGATAGACGCTTGGAAAAAAGTAACCAAAGCGGTGCATGAAAAAGGCGGAAAAATAGTTGCCCAATTATGGCATACCGGTCGTGTTGGACATTCGATTGATAGAAATGGAAATTTACCCGTTGCGCCATCGGCAATAGGAATTCAAGGGCAACAGCATTTTACCTCTCAAGGACCGAAAGATTATGAAACCCCACGAGCATTAGAAACCAGCGAAGTAAAACAAATAGTAATCGATTACAAACAAGCTGCGTTAAATGCAATTGAGGCAGGGTTTGATGGGGTCGAATTACATGCGGCGTTTGGGTATTTGCCAAATCAATTTTTGGTGGAAAGTGCTAATCAACGAACAGATGAATATGGTGGAAGTGTGGAAAATAGAAGTCGTTTTGTGGTAGAAGTAATGCAAGCGATGGTAGATGCGATTGGGGAAAACAAGGTAGGAATTAAGTTATCGCCAAGCATTCCGTACAATAATATAATTGACAGCAATCCAACCGCATTATTTACTCACCTTCTTCAAGAATTAAATAAAATGCCTCTAATGTATGTGCATTTAATGAATGCCGTTTTTCCAACCGACAGTTTACCACAATATCCGAGAGATGTCATGGGGACTTTTGGCACAATTACCAACCATTTAATCATAGCTAATGGCGGTTACAACCGTGAAACAGGCGAACAAGAATTAGAAAAAGGAATTGCAAAAATGATTTCTTACGGGATCTTATTTTTGGCAAATCCAGATCTTCCAAAACGTTTTGAACTCAACGCAGCATTGAATCCAATTGACCAAACAACCATGTATGGTGGCGGTGAAAAAGTCTACACCGATTATCCCTTTTTAACAGCCTAACAACAAACCGCCACTTTACTTAGTGGTAAGGTGGCGGTTTAATTCCTATAGCTCGCGCTCATTTAGCGCAGCGCTGTGTGGTTTATATATCGGTGAGATTTTGAACCGATATTGGACCATAATGAGTGTGTTCTTCGGAAGGAATTTGTAATGCCTATAACCTAAATTATTAACATTCTAAAACCTATTCCCTCACTTCTCAAATCTTCCTCGTTTCACAAAACCCAATACCAAACCCACACCCAAACAAGAAAAATACCTGGGTTTATTATTTTTAAAAACTACGTATAAATACTGTTTTTTGGTAAAATTTAAAGGGTTACCTTTCGGCGGTTTGGGATGGGGGTTTTTTACTTTGAAATGGTTGATTTTTCAGATTTTACAATTAAAGGTTCATTTAGAATAGAAAATAAAATTACAAGAAAAGATGGTAAAGGATAAAATTCCAGTGGAGTTAAAAAATGCTATTAAAAATGATGATTTAGTAATTTTTGTTGGCGCAGGATTGTCATTCAATCTTGTGAATTCTAAGAATGAACCTTTGAAAGGATGGAAAAATTTGGTTTACAATATAATTCAGAATTTTCAAGAAAAAGGATACGAAGTTTCTCATCTAAAACCTTTGATAGAATTATACGAACCAATAGATGTTCTCAATTTAATCGAAAAAGATAAAAATTTACCAAAAAGTGAAATTTATAAATATGTAAAAACATTCTTCGAATTGAATGAAGAAAATAATCTGGAATTGCATAAAAAATTATTCAAGATTTCTAAAAAAATTGTCACGACTAATTATGATACAGCTTTCGAAGAAGCTATTCCAACGTTTAGAAGACATAAAGCGTATAAAGGAAAAAATTATGAATTGACAACTCATCGAAATAAGGAAACTCCATTGCTTTTTAAGTTGCATGGTTGTTTTGAAGATGCGGAATCAATGGTTTTGTTTCCTTCAAATTATAAAAGCCTTTATGAAAACAAAGAAAGGGACGCTCAACAAACATTACTCGTTTTAAATAGTCTAGTTTTAAATAAGACAGTACTTTTTGTTGGGGTTGGTATGGGTGATTTTCAGATAAACAATATTTTTAAGAATGTGCAATTTTTACAGGGTGAATTTAATCAAAAGCACTTTGTTGTTACGAATAAACAGATAGATAGCACGCTCAATTTTGTAACAACCATTAATTATTCTCAACATTCAGAAATCGAAAATTTGATAGATACACTGTTAGAAATAAAAAAACAAGCGGAAGAAGAAAGTCCTGAGGGAATGCTTAGAAAGCAACTTGAGGAGGCACAAAAAAAGTTGGATGAAGTTAGCGTAGAAAAATATGAGGAAATATTGTCAGAAAAAGATAGGCTGTTAAGGAGAGAGTCTATAAAACATTTTATGAAAGGGATCGAATTTAGCCTTTCTGAGGAACATCAACAGGCGATTGAAGCTTATAAATGTTCAGTTGAGTTAAATCCCTATTTTCATGAAGCATATAATAACTGGGGTGTTGAATTAGCAAATTTAGCTGACACAAAAAATGGAAAAGAAAGTGAAGAATTGTGCCATAAGTCAATTGAAAAATTCAAAAATTCAATAGAAATAAATAAAAATAATCACCTAGCATACAATAATTGGGCAGTTCGACTTGGCAAATTGGCACAACAAAAAGAAAGAACTGACGCTGATAATTTGTATCAAGAGGCTTTTGAAAAGTATCAACTGGCTATCGATATTAAGTCGGACTACAACGAAGCCCTTAATAATTGGGGAATTGCGTTAGGTTTTTTTGCTAAAAACAAACGGGAAAATCAGCGTGTAGCATTATTGGTTAATGGAATAGAGAAGCTCCAATTGGCAATTAAAATTAAACCACACAAAAGCGAAGCATATAACAGCATAGGTGTTTTAGTGGGGGATTTGGCTCAAATCAAAAAATCAGATGAAATTTATATTCAAGCTTATGAATATTTGCAAATCGCTATTGATATAAAGCCGGACATGTATGAAGCTTTTTTTAATTGGGGCATTTTTTTAGGAAGGCAGGCGAAAATCAAAAAAGGAAACGCGTCAGCTCAATTATACAACGAGGCTTTTCGAAAGTTTAAAAATGTTCTGGATTTAAAACCGAACTTCCAATATGCGTTAGAGCAATGGGGCACTTTTTTAGGTTATTTCGCAAAGACCAAAATGGGAAAAGAATCAGAAGATTTATTTGAACAAGCCTTTGAAATGTTAAAAAAAGCAATTGAATTAGGAGGCAGTTCGTTCAATCTTTCTTGTATTTATGCTATCAAAGGAGAAAGAGAAAATGCGTTTTTTTATTTAAGAAAAACTCTTGCTAATAAGGAAATTAGTGTATTTCGTGTAAAAAAAGATCCTGATTGGGTAAGTTTTTTAGAAGACGCCGAATTCAAAGAAATTTTAGCTATTTATAAAACGAGAACATAAATTGAGGTTCATCCGATTTGTTAGAAAAAACATTTGCAAAATTGCAAGGTAAAAAGTTAAAGTCAATCACAACGATTTAGTAAAAATTTATTATAAAGCCAATCGAAACATCTCAACCAACTTATAATATGAAAGACACAGTACTTAGGATATTATTTAGACACGATCGTGCTTATTTAACGAAGGATAAATTTTTGACATTAGAGCAACTTCATATTTCTTCACCAAGGAAATCCTTCAAAGAATTTGCCTATTGGACAATTAAAGTTCTTAGCTACAGAGAAGAGGAAAAAAAAATATATTGCGAAATTCTTTCGTATGATATTGGTGAAATAGATTTTAGTGATGAGCAATTGCGGTTGGCGGAAAAATTAAATATTGTTGAAGACGTGTCGTTTAAAAAAATTAACTCACCAGGCCTTTTTCGTACGACAGATTTATCGTTTGATAGAACTATTGTGCTCAATCGTCTTGCCCCAGATGAAGAATTGAAAATTAACCCCAAAAAAGAGCCTATAATTGTTATAATCGATGAGTCATTTTTAGTTCCTCTAAAGGATGTTCGGTTTAAGGACGGAGGCGTTTCGTTTACAAAAAAGTTTAAAGATTATGAGAAAGTGCTCGTACTTTCTATTATTAACCACAACATTAAGGAAGAATTTGAAGTTGTGAAAAAATATTTCATAAATGTTCTTGGAACAAAAAAAATAAATGTCAATGTAAAAATAAATATTCAAGATCATGAAGTGAATATTTTGGAAATTAGTTCATTAGAGATTGATAAAATTGATAATCGGCTTATTGACGATATAAAAATTCAAGTAGACAAATCTATGCTTAGGAAAAGGCATAATCTAGAAACAGAAAAGATTATTTTTAACATGGAAGAGTTCTATGAGACATTCTCAAAAGAAAAAATTAAAGCAAGTACATTTTATTCAAACGAAACTGCGTTTTTGGAAGACCTTTTAAATATTTCTAATTCGAAACATGCGACGCATTTAACTTATTTATCAGGTAAACATTGTTTTTCTGAAATGAAGCTTAAATTTATTTATAAACCCTTTTCATTCATTTTTCTCTTAGAGGGGTTACAAAATTATTATTTTGTTTGGGAGACCCTTAAGACTCAAGAAGCAACTTACATTTGGTCTATACCAAAAGATAAATATTTACTTGATCAGAATTTGAAAAAAATTGAAGATACTATACGTTTAATTAAAGATCAAACTAAAAGGAATTATATTAATTCGGCCCCGGATGAATTTGAACGTATATTTCATGACTACAAAGACCTAAAGAATGGTTTTGCAATTTGGAAATCAGAAATGGCGAAAATTTTAAAGTAACCCCGCGTTAAGGATTGAAGCACCTGTCTGAGTTCCTTTTCGAAGCGGCTTGTCCGCGAGAAAAGAACGAGTGCGGAAAGCCTGGCCAAACTGACCGACCTTAGGAGGGAAGGTTTGGCAACGCCCAAAAAAGCATTAAAATTATTCAAGTAATTTGCTAAACTTCCTCGAATTCTAAATTAAAATCGCTTGTGAGGACGAGTTTGCCATTTTTTTTGAGGTCGCTGTCGTGTTGGGAAAAGCCTTTGATGACGGTGGTTTTGCCTTTTTCGATAAGGTCGACGATTTGTTTTGGGGTGAGTTTTTTGCCCATCATGATAAACGGCAAGACAAAATTGCAGCCGCTTTGGTAATTTGCGCACCCGTACGCCTTTTTTCCCTCAATAACCATCCCTTGCTTACACTTTGGACATTTTAAGGCCGTAGGATGGATATTTTCTACTTTTGGTTTCGGTTCGCGCGCTTGGGCGGCTTTTGGTTTTTCCTCTACAAACGCCACTTGTTTGCCTTGGGCATGTATGACCTCGTTGGTGAGGTTAACGACCATTTGCGTTAATTCTTCCTTAAATTGTTTGACATCGTATTCGCCTTTTTCGATTAAGCGCAGTTTATACTCCCATTGCCCAGTGAGTTCGGCGGATTTTAGGAGGTCGGATTGGATGACATCGATCAGGTCCATGCCGGTGGCGGTGGCGTGGATGTTTTTTTTCTTTTTTTCTAAATATTTCCTGCGGAACAGGGTTTCGATAATGTTGGCCCGTGTGGATGGTCGCCCGATGCCGTTTTCTTTCATGACTTCGCGCAACTCTTCGTCTTCCACATTTTTTCCTGCCGATTCCATGGCACGGAGCAAGGTTGCTTCGGTGTAATATTTAGGCGGTCGGGTTTCTTTTTCTTGAATTTCTGGGACATGAGGTCCGCGTTCGCCCACCTTAAATTCGGGCATGATATTTTCCTCTTCAGCTGCTTTTGGATCTGGTTTTTGTTCCTTTTTTTCGTTTTCAAAAACCGCTCGCCAGCCGGGTTCTATGATTTGTTTTCCAGTGGCTTTAAATTCGACTTTGTCCACAAAACCTACCACCGTGGTGTTGGACACCAAACAATCGGGATAAAAAGCGGCAATGAACCGTTTGGCAATAGTGGCATAAATTTTTTGTTCGTCCAATGAAAGGCCGGAGGGTGCAATGCCGGTTGGAATAATGGCGTGGTGATCGGTCACCTTATTATCATTAAACACCTTTTTTGACATTGGAATGGGTTGTGCTAAAATGGGCGCGGTTAACTTTGAATAAAAGGTTAAACCTTGCAATATTTTTGGCACTTTCGGGTGGATATCTTCCGAGAGGAAAGTGGTATCGACTCGGGGATAAGTGACTAATTTTTTTTCGTATAAACTTTGAACTAATTTTAAGGTATGATCGGCCGAATACGCAAATTTATTATTGCCTTCCACTTGCAAAGAGGTTAAGTCAAACAGTCGGGGAGGGGCCTCCGTGCCTTCTTTTTGCGCATAATCTTGAATGACAAATTCTTTGCCGGTGACGTATTCTAATGCTTTTTCAGATTTTTCTTTGGTGAGGATTTTTCCAACACTTGCCGAAAAAATAACATCGCGGTAATTGGTTTTTAGTTCCCAATATTTGGCGGTTTTAAAACTGTCGATTTCTTTTTGTCGTTCGACAATCATGGCCAAGGTAGGCGTTTGCACTCGTCCGATGGAGAGCACTTGTTTGTTTTGTCCGTATTTTAAGGTGTACAAACGGGTGGCATTCATGCCCAACAGCCAATCGCCCACGGCACGAGAACTGCCTGCAGCGTATAAATTTAAAAAGTCTTTTCCGTCGCGTAATTTTTCAAACCCTTCTTTAATGGCTTCTTCTGTCAAAGACGAAATCCACAACCGTTTGACGGGTTTTTGGTTATTGGCTTTTAGTAAAACCCATTGCTGGATCAATTCTCCCTCTTGGCCGGCATCCCCGCAATTAA
>JADZFJ010000403.1 GCA_020849935.1 Crocinitomix sp.
ATTGAGACCCCGAGTATGGAAACAACCCAAACCTTGTTGGGGAAATATGGGGAGGAAGGAGATCGTTTGATTTTTAGAGTGTTAAACAATGGGGATAAGATTGAAAAAGCAGATGCGGAGGCATTGTCGAATGGCAATCTTGCACGCTTTACCAATTCAATTTCTGACCAAGCGTTAAGATATGATTTAACAGTTCCTTTTGCTCGGTTTGTGGTTCAAAATCAAAATGAAATCACCTTTCCATTTAAAAGGTATCAGATTCAACCTGTTTGGCGTGCTGACAAACCTCAAAAAGGGCGTTACCGGGAATTTTATCAATGCGATGCCGATGTGGTTGGCAGCGATTCGTTGGTGTATGAAATTGAATTGGTGCAAATTTTTGACGAGGTTTTATCAAAATTAGGTTTGACAGATTTTAGTATCAAAATTAACAACCGCAAAATTCTTTCTGGAATAGCTGAGGTATGTGGAGAAGCCGATAAATTGATTCCTATTACTGTGGCGATTGATAAACTCGACAAAATTGGAAAAGAAGGCGTTATTAAAGAATTGAGAGATCGAAATGTAAGTGAAGAAGCTATCGAACGAATTGCGCCTTTATTTGAATTAACCGGATCGAACGAAGAAAAGCTCACCAAATTAACTACTTACCTCGCTCAATCACCAACAGGGTTAAGTGGAATTGAAGAATTGCGGTATGTGCTTGACAACATAAATTTATTAGGTTTAAATAAAGCCAAACTCGAATTTGAGGTCACCCTTGCACGTGGTTTAAATTATTATACCGGAGCTATTTTTGAAGTTACTGCAAATAATGTTCGAATTGGTAGTATTTGTGGTGGTGGACGTTATGATAACCTTACTGCCTTATTTGGGTTAGATGGCATTTCTGGGGTTGGAATTTCGTTTGGTGCAGATCGAATTTACGATGTGTTAACCGAATTGAATTTATTTCCACCGGCCGTATTAACCGCTACAAATTACCTGTTTATCAATTTTGGCGAAGCCGAGCAACAACAATGTATGCGAATTGCAAAAATGATTCGAGACAAAGGCGTTGCGTGTGAGGTATATCCCGAAGCAAAACCAATGAAAAAGCAGATGAAATATGCCAATGATCGGTCGATTCCTTTTGTATTATTAATTGGAACCAATGAAATCGAAAATAAAACCATCTCCATTAAAAACATGGTGACTGGCGACCAAGAAGTGTTAACCATTCAAGAATTTATAAACAGCCTTTAGTATGGAAGTCCATCATATCAATCCCCAGCATCTTTCAATCGACAAAGTAAAATGGCTTTTGGAAACCGATGCTAAAATTGAATTATCTGACGAAGCGCAAAACCGAATTTTAAAATGTCGGAATTACCTCGATCAAAAAATGGCTGATGGGAATGATGTTTTTTACGGCATCAACACGGGTTTTGGGTCATTATGCGATACAGTTATTTCGAAAGATGATTTGGGAAAATTGCAAAAAAATCTTGTCCTTTCTCACGCTTGTGGGGTAGGCGAAGAGGTGCCCAAAGACATTGTGAAATTAATGTTGTTGCTCAAAATTCAAGGCTTGTCTTACGGACATTCTGGCGTTCAATTAATTACGGTGCAACGATTGGTGGATTTTTATAATCATTCAATTTTACCAGTGGTTTATCAGCAAGGTTCGCTTGGTGCGTCGGGAGATTTAGCTCCTTTGGCACATCTTTCGTTACCCTTAATTGGCGAAGGTTTTGTGCGGATTAATGGCGAGTTGGTGGCATCAGACGATATGCTTAAACAACACAATTGGCAACCTATCGAATTGAAGTCAAAAGAAGGATTAGCACTTTTAAATGGAACTCAATTTATGAGTGCGTATGGGGTTTGGAACTTGATGCGGGCCGAACAATTATCGTTTGCCGCAGACAAAATTGGCGCATTGTCAGTAGATGCTTTTGATGGGCGACTCAATCCGTTCAGTGAAAATGTAAACGTGATTCGCAACCAAGCAGGTCAAATAGAAACCGCGGCGAATTTTAGAAAATTATTAGCTGGAAGTGAGTTAATTGCCCAAGAAAAAAAACATGTGCAAGATCCATATTCATTCCGTTGCATTCCCCAAGTGCATGGGGCGAGCAAAGATGTGATTCGATATGTAAAAACCATATTTGAGAATGAAATCAACGCCGTAACCGATAATCCAACCATATTTCCAGATACGGATGAAATAATATCGGCAGGAAATTTTCATGGACAACCCTTGGCAATTTCGCTGGATTCGTTAGGCATCGCTTTGGCAGAATTAGGAAGCATTTCAGAGCGTCGTACCTATCAATTAATTGGCGGTAGAAGAGGCTTACCTGCTTTTTTAGTCGCTAATCCTGGGTTAAATTCGGGATTTATGATTCCTCAATATGCCGCGGCATCGGTAGTCAGTCAAAATAAACAATTGGCAAGTCCTGCTTCGGTCGATTCAATTGAATCCTCAAACGGGCAAGAAGACCATGTAAGTATGGGAGCAAATGCAGCTACCAAATGTTATCGCATCGTTCAAAATTTAGAA
>JADZFJ010000404.1 GCA_020849935.1 Crocinitomix sp.
AACATCCACCGAAAAAGATTTGGATTGAATAGGCTCTGGCAATTCGCGGTCACGGTCCAATAAGGCTTTTATTTTGTGAAGTAAGACCCGAATTCGAACAGGTTTTAGAATATAATCATCACCACCAGCGCGGTAACCAGCTACTTGCGAATAATCTTCTCCCCTTGCGGACAAAAAGAGAATATAACATTTATTTAAATCTGGATTTTTACGCAAAGACTCACATACCTCAATTCCATCAATATCTGGAAGCATCACATCCAATACGATTACTTGCGGAAGGTGTTTATTGGCAGCTTCAATGGCATCTTTTCCATTACTTGCGGTGAATACTTTGTAACCTTCTTTCGTGAAATTATACGAAAGTAAGTTCAAAATATCTTCCTCGTCATCTACCAAAAGTACTTTATAGTCCATGTATTTTTTTTGCAAAAATAAATAACCTAAAATGTAAGGACGTTATTAACGAGTTATTAATACATTAATTAAATATGTTTCAATTGTTAACGGAATGTTACTAGTAATTAATCTATTAATAACATACAAAATCAAGTAATTCCTACGTGCGTACCCTAACTTTGCAAAAAAATACGATTAAAAATGAAACATTTAGGCATCATAATAATTCTCTTAAGCGTTGCTCTCAGTCCCTCTGCGTTCGCACAAAACGGTACGTTGGAAGGAAGAATTTACAAGGACATCGAAGGGCAAGAGGATCCTATTTTATTTATGACCATTCGCCAATTAAAAGGATCAGAAACAAAAGCTATTGTTCAAACTGATTTTGAAGGGAAATTTAAATATTCGTTCCCTGCTGGAGCGCATCAATTGGTTTTACAAAGTATGTCTTTAAAAACCGATACCATTACCGTGCAAATTGAAGCAGGTAAAACTACCTACCTCAACCATAAAATGATTTCCAATTCGGAGTTAGATGTGGTTGAAATTGTTAAAATTATGCCTGTTACTGCAGGAGGTTCAGAAAATAGCATGGTCGAGGAGACGAAAGAAGGTGATATAGTTGCTGTGGTGATGTCTGGAAATGTGGCCGAAAACAAAGGTGCTGGTACTGCGAGTGAAATTGCCAAAAAAATAACTGGTTTATCGACTGTTGGTTCTTCTTTATATGTTAGAGGTTTAGGTGACCGATATAATGTGGCTTACCTCAACGGTTTACCAATCCCATCGCCAAACCCAGATTTTAGAGTAACGCCTTTGTCGGTTTTCCCAACAGATATCATTAGCTCCATTCAAGTGAGTAAAGTGATGTCTTCAGAATTATATGGTGATTTTTCAGGAGGTGCATTTAACGTTACCACACGAAGTTTTTATACCAAACCAACGTTAAAATTTAGCATTGGAACAGGAATTAACACACAAACTACCTTTAAAAATTTCTTAACCTACGAAGGTGGTAAATATGACTATTTTGGATTTGACGATGGAACCCGTCAAATTCCAACCTATGTGATCGAAAATTCAACAGCGACTTCATATAAAGCGGTGAATACCTTATTTCACAATGGCCTTTACAATTCTGTCGAAGGGAAATCAACAGGATTTAGAGATAATTTTGGAACACAATTAAATAAGGCATTGCCAAATTCAAGTTTTAGCATTACTGGAGGTAATTTTATTGATTTTACCGAATCAAAAGATCGTTCAAAAGGTTTTGGGTATTTGGCATTATTATCACACGATAATTCTTATAACTATTCTTATGGCTCTATTAAAATCGTAAACGCACAAAGTGAAGAACGATTAAATTATGAATTTGATAAATATGTACAACAAACATCAACTACTGGTTTGTTAAATTTATATGTTCGATTAAATCCAAAAAACAACATTTCATTTAACACCATCTTTGTAAATAATTCATCTGACGAAACAAGAGAAACTTGGGGTAAACATTTTGATTATAGCCGAAACATCTACTCAAGACGTTTAACCTATCAACAAAATTACATGTCCATTAATCAATTGATTGGAACACATCAGTTATTGCCTTATTCAGGTGATTCAACGATTAACCGTTTAGTGTTGGATTGGAGAGGATCGTACAGCCGAACAGGCAGCCAAGAGCCAGACAGAAGACAATTTGTGGCTTTTTATGATGACAAAGATCAAACAGATAGTTATTCTTTTAATTACATCGATCGAAATGAGAACCATATTTTTTATAGCAAACTTCAAGAAAAAGAAATCGCTGCAAAACTAAACGCTGTGTATGTCTTAAAAATTGGAGATGTTCTAAACGATGAGCAAGACACGGTTAAAGGTGAAGTAATCGCTTTAAAAGTTGGTGCTGATTATAAAAGCAAAAACCGAGTGTTTGATTACAAACAATACAATTATGTGTTAAATAATTTGGCTACGACGTATATTAACCAAGTGGATATTTATGACATCAACCAATATTTAAACTCTGAAATGCACGATGAAGGACAATTCATCATTAGCGAAGTTGCCAACTTTGGTTCGTCTTACTTAGCGCGATTAGATGTGACCAGTTTTTATGCTGATTTAAAATTAAGATTAAATCGTTGGACATTTATTCCTGGTGCGCGCTACGAAAATGGAACACAATCCATCGAAAATAGAAATCAACAAAG
>JADZFJ010000405.1 GCA_020849935.1 Crocinitomix sp.
ATTGTTACTTTGACCAAACGACAGGAAGATATCTTGAAATGTATAGACCCAAAACTGCTCGCTATTAAAACCTAGTGTATAAATATAGGGTGGAATTCAGGTCTTTACATTCCCAAGAAGTTACTACTACGATAAGACTAAGGTGTTTTTATGATCATAGTTCGAGTGGTTTAAGGTCATTAATTGGAGGTTCGTAACAGTGAATTTTTTTGAAAAAGCCAAAAGGATTTTCTTCAATTTTACATACAAGAAAACAAAATTAAATCCACCTTCTATTGATGAACAAATTTTAATTAGTAATCTTCGTTCAAGAATTACTAGCCTTGCGAAGATAAATACCTCGTTGGATTTAGAAATTGATTCCTGCTGGTTTAATAATAAAACTCAAATCAGAGAATCGATATTGAACAATGATCCAAGGTATTTTACTGACTGGAAAGTTATAAAAAACACGATGCTTTATGAGCCACCCATTGAAGTACTTAAATTTATGCAAAAACTTCCTGTCTGGAGTCGATGGAAGGAAGCGATCAAAGAATCCCCTGTTGGAAATCCAAGACCTTATTGGGCATTTAAAGAAAGTAGCGGGACTCTTATACATCACGCTTATCATCTTTCGCAGTTACTTCTAAAGACATCGTGCTCTATAGAAAATATGTCACAAATTTTGGAGTTTGGTGCTGGATACGGTAGTATGTGCAGGTTAATTCATCAATTAGGTTTTAATGGGCGTTATATTATCTTTGATTTACCAGAGTTTACGGCTTTGCAGGAATATTTTATTAGTTCCGTGGGTATCCCATCTAAAATTACAAGAAAGACTACATCAAATATTGAAAAAAGTATAGTACTGCTTTCAGATTTCGAGGAACTGGCAAAACAACTATCAGACCAAATGGACACTAATTTTTTTATTGCTACATGGTCTATCAGTGAAATCCCTATAAGCTTTAGAAAGAAAATATTTGATCTCGTTCCGAACGTTCAATATTACCTGATCGGTTATCAAAAAAAATTTGGAGAGATTAGCAATTTAGATTATTTTGTAGAATTGACAAGAAAGAGAACAGATTATTTTTGGTGGAATTACGAAATCGATCATCTGAAAGAAAATTATTATCTAGTTGGAAGAAAAAAAAATGATCCAGATTAAACCGGATATTCAGCATCGGTCGAATTGTCCTTATTGTGGCAAGGTACTCACACCTAAAAAAGTATTGTGGCAGGGCATTCACATTTGTGTTGTATCGAACTGTCGCCACTGCCATGCTGAAATCATTGAGGATTTGAAAGTTGGCCATGCCCTGTATATGCCTTATCAGGTTGATTTAAGAAAGAATGCGCTGCTTGGAGACGACAAGCCAAAATGCTGGTTTGGAATGCCTTTGCTGAAATCTTTACAAAATCCCCAAACGGATTCGGATATTGAATTTAAAGTCGAAAAATTTCAAGAGTTTAAAAGAGTTATTATACTTAATTGTATTGACTACCTATATGGACATAGCCTTCTAAAGTTGTTAAATGCTGAATCATACATCAAAAATAATCCAGAATTTGGTCTTATAATAATAGTACCAATATTTTTACGTTGGTTGGTACCGCAAGGAGTCGCCGAAGCATGGACTGTGAATATTCCACTTTCAAAGGCTCAAAATCATTACCCACTTTTGGACCAGTTGATACAAAAGGAATCAGAGCGTTTCGTAGAAATTTATGTGAGCCGTGCTCACTCACATCCCAAAGATTTTAACATTACAAACTTTACAGGAATTGATAAGCACGACTTTAAACGAGTAGATTTTAGAATTACATTTATATGGCGGGAAGATCGTCCATGGTGGAGCCACAACTTTTCATTACGGGTTGCACGAAAGTTAAACTACATAAAGTTCATGGTTTACTGGCAAAATTATAAGATTTGCAGGTTGTTCTCTCACTTGCGAAAAAAAATTCCAGGGGCTAAGTTTACTGTGACAGGATTAGGTACATCAACAAAATTTCCCAAATGGATTGATGATAAAAGAGTCGAACATTTTAATGAAAGTTTAGAGCGAGAAATATGTAAAATTTATTCTGAAAGCAGATTAATAATTGGAGTTCATGGGTCTAATATGCTGCTGCCATCTGCCCATGCGGGAATGACATTAGATTTAATGCCTTACGACCGATGGAACAATTTCGCACAGGATGTATTATACCAGGAATGTGATAATCGTTTGTCTTCATACAGATATCGGTACCTACCAGTGAATATAAATGCAAGTTTATTAGCTTTTATTGTTTCTTTACAAATAAATGGATATTCGTATTTTAAAAAACAAATGCTGTGCAAAACTGCCCTAATATGCATTAAAGAAAAAACCAATATAAAAGGAAATGTATGGAAATAGCACCAATTGCTTTATTTGTTTACAAGAGATCTTGGCATACTAAACAAACTATCAAATCTTTGCAAAAAAACGAGATGGTTAAAGTCAGCAATCTTTTTGTATTTTCAGACGGTCCAAAGTCTGAAATCGATAAAGAAAAAGTATTAGAGGTTCGAGAGTATATCAAAACAATCTCAGGCTTTAAGAGCGTCAACATCGTAGAGAGAGAACAAAACCTCGGTCTTGGGAATTCCATTATTACAGGTGTTACAGAAATAATTAATCGTTATGGCAGAATCATTGTGCTTGAAGATGATATGATCAGCTCTCCATACTTTTTGAGATTCATGAATGAAGCCTTGGAATTTTATGCAGATGAGGAAAAGGTTGCAAGTATTCATGGTTATATTTATCCAGTTAAATCTCAACTTCCAGAAACATTTTTTTTAAGAGGCGCTGACTGTTGGGGATGGGCTACTTGGAAAAGAGGCTGGAATTTGTTTGAAACAGATGGAAGTAAGCTTTTATATAAATTGAAGGAAAATAATCTTCTGAGAAAGTTTGATCTGAACGGCACATATCCGTACACAAGAATGTTGAAAGATCAGGCTAAAGGGAAGAATCATTCCTGGGCAATCCGATGGCACGCTTCATTATTTTTAAAAGAAAAGCTTACCTTATATCCTGGCATGTCGTTGATCCATAATAACGGAAATGACGAAAGTGGAACGCATTGCTCTGCAACGGATATTTTTAACACGACAATCGCTAAGAAACCTATTCGGATCGAGCACATTCCTATAGTAGAAAATGAATCTGCCTTAAAAGTGTTTGAAGACTATTTTAGAACAAACAAATTCTCTTCTGTTTCCTTGTTTGGTAAGATTTTCGGTAAAGTGTCAAAGATATGTAAAAAAACTACGATTGGCCAAATCATACGCGAAATTACTCCACCTGTTATTTTTAAAATTTACAAAAATAAAACAGCAAAATATGGTTTTTTTGGAAATTATTCTGATTGGGAAGCAGCCAAAAAGGCTTCTGCCGGATATGATTCGGAAATCATTCTCAAAAAGGTTACAGATGCTCTTTTAAAAGTCAAAAACGGTGAAGCATCTGGTGAACGGGACTCTGTCTTGTTTGATAAAGTCCAATATTCATGGCCTTTATTAGCGGGATTGCTATGGATTGCATCGCGGAATAATAATAGGCTCACTTTATTAGATTTCGGTGGGTCTTTAGGCACATCTTATTTTCAAAATAAACTTTTTTTAAGCCATTTAAGTGAATTAAAATGGTGTATTGTGGAACAGGAACATTTTGTGCAAGTTGGGAAAAAGTTTTTTGAAAATGATAATTTAAAATTTTACTTTGATTTCAATGAATGCGTCATAAAAGAGAATCCACAAGCAATACTTTTGTCAAGTGTGCTTCAATACATTCCATACCCTTATGCCTTGCTGGAAACAATTATAAAAAATAGATTTGAACATATCATTATAGACAGAACACCTTTCTTACAGAGGGGAGGGGATCGAATAACCGTGCAAAAAGTCCCTCCCGAAATATATGATGCAAGTTATCCTGCATGGTTTTTTAATTTAACTAACTTTCTCAATTTTTTCTCAGAAAAATATCAATTAATTGTAGATTTTGAATCAGCCGATAAATCAAATATTCAATTTTCATCTTTTATGGGTTTTATTTTTGAACTGAAAAACAGATGATTGAGAAAATAAAGCATGTATTAAGAAAAGAACAATTTCAACCAGGAATTCTGGCACTTTTCTTTAACCCATATTATTTTTCTAGAAAAGGCTTATTTCGG
>JADZFJ010000406.1 GCA_020849935.1 Crocinitomix sp.
CAAAGCAACCTTACAAGCCATCAAAAAAACAAAAGACATTTATTATTACGAGTTTAACGAGCAAGGATTGGTGGTAAAAGAATATCGAACACAATACACAGATACACTTGTCAGTATGTATGCCTACGATGATTTGGGGCGGTTAATCACACTCCGGAAATCGGATGCGGGTGGATTTGAATCTTACCATTATACCTACGACAATAAAAATCGCGTTTTGTCACAAGAATATCGGAGAGATCTCAATAAAACAGGGGACAAATTGGATTTTGATTTAGATAAATCTTTTATCGTGTCAATTGATGTGTTTGAATACCAAGAACTTGATAGTTTGAATTATAAAAAAATCTATTTAAATGCAGGCGGAAAAGTGTATAAAGAAGAGTTTTTTACTTACAATTCGGATGGGTATTTAGTCAGTGCCGAAGCCCGATTTAAAATGGGCGGTGGCCTTACGTACACCTACTATAATTACGACGAAAATGGCCGATTAGGTGAAAAGCGAATAGAAAAAAAAGGCGCAAATGGCTCCATCATGCAATGGACCTATACCTACGATGCATTTGGCAATGTACTCTCTGAAAACTATTATAAAGAGGGAATTTATATTTCTGAAATTCAACTGGTATATGAACCTTCTTCGATGCTTTTAAGTGCCAACATTTCGCGAGATGTGGCGTCTAATTTAATTACTATCTTACAACTAGTAAAATACAGCTATTTCGAATAAAATTGAAAGATTAAACCCGTCTTAATTAGTTTCCGTCACATTCAGCAATGTTGCGCTCAGTTTCGTAGAGTCTTACTTTCAGTTGAAATTTTGAATCAAACTTAGCACGCAATAATTGCCAACAGACAATACAAATGTTTTCAGCGGTGGGAATAAGGTTTTTGAATTCAACTGTATCCAAATTCAAATTTTTATGATCAAAACGATCTTCAATTTCACTTTCAATCAATTCTTTTAGAATTTTGAGATCAATGACCATTCCAGTTTCTGGATCCACTTCGCCAGTCAACCAAACTTCGATCGTATAATTATGTCCGTGAAAATTGGGGTTGTTACATTTCCCAAAAACGGCATCATTTTGAGCCATGTCCCATTTTGGGTTATACAATCGATGCGCTGCATTAAAATGTGACTTCCTACAAACGGTTACTTTCATGGTGAATTTCTGCTACAAGTTTAAAGTTAGTGTTTTCAACTCAATCATAACTTATAAATCATAATTTTGTTCGAGAAAACGTTATTGAAGATAATTTTTCTTTACTTTGCGGTAGGACATTTTTGGATAAATTAATTCTAGATTGTCAATTTAAAGAAACAAAAAAGGCACTAACGTAAAGGTTAACCAACAACAATTATGAAAAAAATTATTCTTTTGGCTTCATTTCTTCCAATCCTATTGAGTGGTTGCAGTGGTTCTGGTGCAGGTGATGAAGCTTTGGCCGGTGATACGACTACTATTGATTTTTCAGACATGAATCAAATCACTTTGGAGGACAATGGATTAAATATGAGTTTAATGTTGCCAGAAGTTGCTTCTTCTACAGGAGCTTCTATCGATCCAAAAGTAGAACATGACGAGGGTGATTATTTATGGTACTTATCCATCGGTCCAATGTTTGAATTAATTATTGAGGATTACGGTAAGGAGAAAAATAAAGTGGCATCAGAAAAAAAACGCTTAGCCGACTTGTCTAACATCTTTACTTTCGAATTTTTGGTGGATGAACCTAAATTAATTATGTACCGTCGTAGTTTACACGAAGGACAAGGTGGTAAAACTACTTTCCATTGTTATGGTGAAGTTGAAGTGGAAGGATACAACTATGTGTTAAGAAGTGCCGAAGAAGGTTCGTTAAAACCGATTATCGAAGACATGGTGAAAACGATTCGTTCAGCAAAACCTATAGCTAATTCATAAAAACAATTTTGAACTTTTGAAATAGCCTCAGGGCAACATTTCTTAAAATTTTGATATAAAAAAAGCGCCTTCCGAAATTCGGAAGGCGCTTTTTTTTGTTCGATCTTTGCTTAGTACAATTTCAATTTCAAAAATGTACGCATTTCTTTAATTTCTTCTCGGTTGAATTTATTCTCCGCCTTTTTAATTAAATGCAATAAATAAGTTAAATTTTCTGCATCTGTCCCTGGCTCAAGTAAAAATTCTTCACCTTCTTCGTTTTCTTCTTTTTCAACGGTATGATCAAAACAACCTTCTTCTTTGATGTATTCAGAAGCTAATCTCAAGACTTTCGCCAATAGAGGATCTTTGTCTTTTAAGGCGTCCTCTCGCAAGTCCATCAATGATTTAATAATTGTTTCTGCGTTAAAACCTTTTTCAAGTGCTTTAATGAGTTTATCTATTTTCGCGTTGGATTCTTCTTGTACCATTAGTTTAATTTTGCCCAAAAATAATTAATCTTATCAAATGAGCCATAAGAACTTGTAAATCGAATCAATTTTTTTATCAATTTTCTTAAAAATTAGTCGAATCGAATCATTTTTCCAGAAAATTAAACCTATTGGTGCCTCGCAAAATGATTTTATAAACTCTTTGTGCCTAGGTTTACCGAAATTTTGTAAATTCACACTTTATTTGTGTCTAAAGAAGCTCAATGAAAACTGTCGACATTAGTACTTCACATAATATTTCGATCGATTACGAAGCGGCGACCGTTTTGAATCGAGGTTTAGCCTTATTTGTCGATCTATTGGTGATGCTAGGTTACTGGCTTATCATGACCCTATTCTTAGTTACCGTTGGATTTTCATTCATATTCAGTGACATGATGACCGTGGCGATGTACATTTTAGTGTTATTGCCGATTATGTTTTATTCGTTGATTTCTGAATTTTTAATGAAAGGACAAACCATCGGAAAATTAGCTACTGGAATTCGTGTGGTGAATTTAAATGGCGAAAATGCTTCGTTGAACGATTATACTTTGCGTTGGACGTTCAGAATTATTGATTTTTGGTTTTCGGCTGGAGCCATTGGTGCTTTATTTGTCTCTACCACTGAAAAAGGTCAACGATTAGGAGATATTTTAGCACAAACTGCGGTGGTTAGAAATAAACCGGAGCAAATTTATTCCATCAACGATGTCTTGGGAATAGACAATCGAATGAAACATACGCCTACTTATTTAAATGCCGCCATTTTTACGGATGAAGACATGATTTTAATAAAAAATGCACTTAATCGCGTAAAAAAATATCCAAACGAACCTCACAAACAACTTATTAGAGATTTGGCCACCCGTGCTGCCGAAACATTACGATTAGACCATGTGCCTGAGAAAAAAGTAACCTTTCTTCAAACGCTTTTACAAGATTATATTTTGTTGACACGGTAAATAAAAATTGGCTGCATAGTTCAATGGATAGAATAGAAGTTTCCTAAACTTTTGATCCAGGTTCGATTCCTGGTGCGGCTACAAAAAATGAATGTTACACATTTGAAAGTCCCTTTCCTTATTTCTAATTGGGTGGGAATGGAAACTATTTGAAGAAAAATTCTTTTTTCCCTAACTTTACAAGATTCTAAAAAAATCCTCTCCTATAAAAAAGTCAATTATAAGAAAATCAATTATTTATATATTTATACTTACCTCAAGTATTATTTTGTTCAACAAAAAAATCAAAATATACGTTTAAAAGTGTAATTTTAGTGTGTTGAAAAAAGTTATTATTATATTCCTTTGTCTTCAAATCCTTTCGGGAAATGCGTTCGGTATGGAATTAATGAAGGTTCATTCGGCTATCACGCATTACTTTGATCATGAATCGCATGAGCATCCGGGCGAATCGTTTTTGGATTTTTTACACGAGCATTATGTGCTTGGTGAACATGCGCATGAAAATGGTGGACATTGTGATGAAGATATGCCATTTAAACATTGTAGTGAATGCGGCAGCAATCATTTAGTAGTTGTTCCATTCACCTTACCTGAAGATTTAGCAAAAATTTCCTTTTCATATTGTACCGTTCAACTTCCAATTGAAGCGAGAGAACAATTTGTTTCTTCTTGCACCCTTACCATCTGGCAACCTCCCAAAATTAGTTAATGACATTTTAATGCTCCGTTGCAAAGCATAACAAACATTGGACTTGGGGTAAAAATTCATGTCCGACTTTGTATTTTTTCATTAAACTAACTCATATGATTGATAATATAATTTCGTATAGTATAAAAAACAAATTGGTCATTGCATTAATGACCGTGGCACTTATTATCTGGGGAGTATGGAGTGCCGGAAAACTGCCAATCGATGCATTACCTGACATCACCAATAATCAGGTGCAAATCATTACTGCATGCCCCAGCCTTGCAGGTCAGGAAGTTGAACAACTTGTAACTTTTCCAATTGAACAAAGCGTTGCCAACTTGCCTGATCTGGTCGAACTCCGCAGTATTTCACGTTTCGGACTTTCAGTGATCACTGTTGTTTTTGATGAAAGCGTGGACATTTATTTTGCTAGGCAATTGGTCAATGAACGACTCAAGGAAGCAGAAAGCATGATTCCACCAGGTGTTGGAATTCCTGAATTGGCGCCGGTAAGTACTGGTTTGGGAGAAGTGTATCAATACATTATTCACCCTAAAAAAGGAAGCGAACATAAATACACCGCTATGGATTTGAGAACCATGCAAGACTGGATTGTTGCGCGCCAATTGTATGGGACTCCAGGCGTTGCTGAGATAAATAGTTTCGGTGGTGAGCTCAAACAATATGAAGTTGCTGTAAATCCTGACCGTCTTTATTCAATGGGTGTAACCATTACTGAAATTTTTACAGCACTCGAAAAAAACAACGAAAATACTGGTGGTGCATACATTGATAAAAAACCAAATGCCTATTTTATCAGAGG
>JADZFJ010000407.1 GCA_020849935.1 Crocinitomix sp.
AACAAACTTCTTCTGGACTTGGTGCCATGGTCTACCGCCAATTTCGGTTTCCTTCGGAACGGATTTTTTTTGGATCGGATGCGCTTTATACCACACTTCAAGGAAATGAATTGGTTATTGCACCTGCAAGGATTCAGCAAGTGCATGTGGTAGGTGGTTCAACGGTTTTCGGAAAATTTAAGATCGAATCAAATCTCACGGCACAAGTGGCCAATGATTTTTCAAACGAATCAAAAACCAATCAATTTTTTAAACTTTCTCCTTTTTTGGCGGTGGCGTATCTCCCTATTCAAAAAGTCAATTTAAGGGTGCGAGGGTTTTATAAAAACACCTATCGTTTGCCCACGTTTAATGATTTGTATTATAATTTCATCGGAAACACACAACTTAAACCAGAAGATGCGCAATTGTTTAATTTGGGAATTACTTACGGGATCGAACATAAAAAAAAGGGAATTGAATTTACTGCGGATGCCTATCAAAACTCAGTCATAAATAAAATTGTTGCCATACCCACTAAAGATTTATTTAATTGGAGCATGCAAAATATTGGAAAAACGGACATTAAAGGACTTGATCTTGGCTTGTTTATCTTTTTTAATGTGAAAAAAATCGAGGTTCAGCTTAATTCAAACCATTCATTTAACCAATCGCTGGATGTGACAGATGCAACAAGTATTACGTATCGACATCAAATTCCTTACACCCCGTTTTACAGTTCATCCAACGGGTTCAGTCTGCATTGGAAAAAAATAAATTTAAACACCAATGCAATTTATTCAGGATTTAGGTATTCGTTAAACGAAAATACTTACACCAATTTGCTGCCTGCATTTACAGATATTAATATTGGTTTGGCATACACATTTAAATTTTTGTCCTCCGAATTATTGGTAGACGCGAAAGCAATGAACGTATTGAATAAAAATTATGAAGTCATTCGGAGTTTTCCAATGCCAGGAAGATACTATCAATTCCGATTAAAATATACGATTTAAGATGAAAAGGATTTTATTTTTAGCAGTGGTGATGACCATCTTTTCATGCGAAAAGAATCCGCCGCCTGCGCCAGAAACACCAGAAAAATACGACCAAGGTATATTGATTTTAAACGAAGGATTATACAATCAAAATAATGCGACGTTGAGTTTTTTTGATGGACAGACATCCTACCAAGATGTTTTTCAATCAGAGAATAACAGGGGCTTGGGCGATGTTGCCAATGATTTTGAAGCCTATTCGCTTCCCGGGAAAGATTTTGTCATCATGGCGATCGATCTTTCTAGTCAGCTTGAAATTGTCGACCGATATACCTTAAAATCGGTGGCGCAAATTCCTTTGTTTGATGGCACAAATGCACGCGAACCTAGACGGGTTTTGGTAAAGGGATTTTATGCGTATGTCTGCAATTTTGATGGAACCGTTGCCGTGGTTGACTTAATCAATTTTCAAGTCATTAAATTAATTGAAGTAGGCGCAAACCCAGATGGAATGGTGTTGGTGAATGACAAACTTTATGTGTCCAATTCGGGAGGATTGCAATATCCAGTGTACGATTCGACCATGTCAGTGATTAATACAATGTCTAACACCTTAGAAACCAGTTTTAAAACAAGGATTAATTGTACAGAAATGGTTGTAGATACCCAGGATGAAATTTACCTCGTATCGAATGGGAATTATGACGACATTGCACCAGCTTTGTTGCGTATTGACACCGAAACAAATGTCATATTGAACGAATATGCCTTGGATGTTTCGTCTTTAACGATTTTGGACAATTGGCTCTATTTTTACAATGCAGACACCAAAAAGGTGCAACGAATGAACACCAATACAGAGGAAATAGAAGCCTTTTTTACCATTGATTTGAGTGAGTTTGAAACATTTTACGGGTTTCACATCGATCCAATTGCCGAGCGGATTTATTGCGTAGATGCGAATGGGTATGTTAATTCTTCAACAGTTAGTGTGTTTACCCTCAACGGGGATCAACTTTTTGAGTTTCAAGCAGGATTAATGGCGAATGACCTCATTTTTAATCATAACTAGATGAAAGAGATTCGATTTTTAGTGATTTTTATGGTGTTTTCTGGTCAAGTGTGGGCGCAATTTGCACCACCTGCAGGCGAGGAAGGTACGACGGCGATTAAAAAAGATTCCGTGATTATTGTCAATTGGGCCAATGAGGTCATTGATTTTGACCGCGGTCTTTTGGACATTGCTACTCCTGATGGAGGTGATGCGAGTTATGGGGATTCGCTTGCTGCTCTTGGTGTTGCCGAAGGGACAAGTGTTGATTGCGTAAGTTTGGGAGATCAAGGGTCGATTACACTTACATTTCCTTATTCACTTCGCGATAGGGAAGGGCCAGATTTTGCGGTTTTTGAAAATAGTTTTTCGGACGATTATTTAGAGTTTGCATTTGTTGAGGTGAGCACGGACGGCGAACGTTTTGTGCGGTTTCCAGCCATTTCAAATACTCAAACCGAAACCCAAATCGAAACGTATGGAACAACTGATACCAAGTTAATCCACAATTTAGCCGGTAAATATCGACAAGGTTACGGAACCCCTTTTGATTTAGCCGATTTGGTCGACTCGGCCGGAATTGATTTGAATGAAATTTTATACGTGCGTTTGGTGGATGTGATTGGCACCATCGATCCACTTTACGGGACAAAAGATAGCGAAGGAAATTTGATTAACGACCCGTATAAAACAGATTTTGAAAGCGGGGGGTTTGACTTGGATGCGGTTGGGGTCATCAATGACAATAACCCCTTTTTATCCACAGAAAATTTACCCGAATTAGCTGTACAAGTTTACCCTAACCCAACCTCGGAATGGTTAAATTTGCCTGAGATCTTAAGTGGACAAATGATCACATTGACTGACCTAGAAGGACGTGTCGTTGCCAGTTTTGAAGGATTGAATCAAATCAATTTAAGTACTTACAATTTGGCAGCCGGCACTTATTTAATTCGCTATCAGTTGGATGGTCTTGATTCGAAACAATTTCGGATTGTGTATTTACCTTGAGGTAAATCAATATTTTGCCGATAGCCTAAATATGCTTGAGATTAGTTGTATTTTTAGGCAACGAACAGAACCATTAAGAATAAAAAAATGAAAATTTTAGCCATCGGAGGAAGTAATTCTCGAAAATCAATCAACAAAGCCTTGGCTTATTTTACCGCTCAATTATTTGAAAATGCGACCATTGAGAAAGCGGATTTGAGTGAACTAACGGTGCCAATGTTTAGTGTGGATGTAGAAAGTGAGCTTGGAATGCCAGCCGAGGTAATTGATTTTGCCAATAAAATTGATGGGTGTGATTTAATTGTTATTTCCTTGGCTGAAAATAATGGTTCTTTTAATGTCGGCCTAAAAAATATCTTGGATTGGACCTCACGAATTAAAGATCGAAAAATATTTAATGGGAAACCCATGTTGTTGATGGCGACATCACCTGGAGCGAGAGGTGGAGCATCCGTTTTAGAATCGGCGAAAGAATTATTTCCTCGTTCAGGCGCAGTTATTAAAGCCACATTTTCTTTACCAAGCTTTCAGCAAAATTTTGATTTAGAAAAAGGAATTATTAATTTGGAATTATTGGAGAATTTAAAGGCGATTGTAAATCAACTACAAAGTGAGGAGGGCATAAAATAATGTACGAATGACCAGAGTTCCTTTTTTGACGGAATTGTTGTTGGTCGTTTATTTCCATTTTACAAAATCGCTTATTAAAATAGGACACGAAACATTCTTAAAAAGTCAAACTAAGAAGGTCAAAAATTTAAATCGGATGAAATACATTTTTGTTTTTTTGGTGCTTTATAGCTGTAATACCAAACCGGACAGGAATGCGGATGAAAACGAATATACGTCTTCACTTGATTCAAAAATCTCTGAAAAAGAAGCGGGCATTTGTGAAATTTGTCCCAAAGATGCCTTCACAGTGGAAACTCTTGATTCCAATCAAAATGTCCCTTTAACTTTTAACAAACCTATTGTTTTGGAATTTTTTAACCTTTACGACGCAATCGAAAAATACGATACGGAGTTTAAACAAGACTCATTGCCAGAAAAACTCAAAAAAGATCCATATCGGCAAGAAATTTATAGGACAATAGATCAAGTTGGATATTATGGACATTTGAGAAAGGAATTAGAATCACTTGATGTAACCATTCTCCGTTCGCAAATTACGGACGACTTTGTGCGATTTGTTGAGAAAGACAATTCTTATTTAGTCGACCTTCGTGCATACAGAGAAACAGATGGAGTACTCATGTTTAATCCGGGAAAAAAACCAATATTTTGGACTTCCAGCGAAGCAATTTTAAAGTGTAAAGACATGGAAGGGATAGGGCGCTGGTATTTTAAATGTCCGTAAAAATGAATCGGCACGAAGTCCATATTTGTCGTTAGAAATAAATTTATTGAATTTCCAGATCTCGTTTCTTCTCAAGAAATTAACCCTTTGCTCCATGCTCATTTGCGGTATCGCTCCAAAATTGTGATAAACCTTGGGGATCGGCACCTAGACCACGAGCCAATTGCAAAGCAAGGCCCATTAATAAAACAGAAGCTTCGTGGAATTTGATGAGTGTGGTAGCTGCTCCAAATTTTTCATGGACTTTTTCTTGCAAAAATTCGCTGTGAATTTGAACAAACTCCAAGGGATTTTCGATGGCCATGCCTAAATCCGGAACGAATAAATAGTCTATCCATTCGGCGCCAATACGTTTGATTAAATGATTGGGCGATTCTTTCCCCATTTTTCGCCAAATGGCGACTGTTTTTTTATCACCATTAGCAGCTAAACCTGTATCCAACAAAAATTCAAAGGCCATATCGGCGATGTTTTGCATTAATTCTAAATAAGCATCTTGCGCCGTTTCAAATTTTTCGGTGGCTTGACCTAATAAATACGCACCGACCGTCAGTTTTGGTAAATTTAAAACCTCTGCACAGCCTGTTAAACAGGGAAATGTGGTGCCTTGGTGCATGTATTGCACAGAATTGTTTTGAATTTGGCGACCAATAGGATATAATCGGCAAGCAAGCGGACGGCCAACATGCACACTACACCCAAAATCATCTACGTAGAGGTTACATGCTTTTTTGCCTTGAAGATTTGGTTTTCCGTCAAATTTAAGTTGAGCCCCACCCAATTCACAATACCCATCTCGGAAAGCAGGTGGCGACATTTTTTTCTCTTTGGCGAGTGAATATACTTCCCACGGATTTAACATCACTACATTCCCGTGACAACACACACCTGCCCTAGAGCAAGTAAGAGGTAAA
>JADZFJ010000408.1 GCA_020849935.1 Crocinitomix sp.
CTTACCGTTTACAACGGTTAATTTCGATTGAAGATTTTAATAAATTTAGTAAAGAGCCAAATACCATTATTTTGGATGCGCGTTCATCCGAGGCCTTCGCTGCTTTACATATTAAAGGTGCAATTAACATCAACTTTGCTGATTTTAGTACCCCTTTATTGGAAAAATTAATTCCGAATAAAAACACTCGAATTTTGATTTATTGCAACAATAATTTTATTACAGCAAGTGATTTTATGGTGCGAAAATCAATGCCATTAGCGTTAAATATTCCAACCTTTCTGAATTTGTATGGCTATGGATATAAAAACATTTATGAGTTGCGCGATTTATTGGATGAATTTGATCCACGCGTTGATTTTGTCAGAGCTTCAAATTAAGTTTAGATAGTTGGGTTAGGAAAGAAGAGGAGGTGTAATTAACGTTTTTTCTTACGCTTTTTCTTCTTTTCTTCTTCGTCTTTTTGAATTAAGGCTTTCCAATTATTATCCCCTTCGTCTGAATAATGTATGGTGTCCTCGTATTCCGAACGGGTAGTATTTAAGACATCAATTGGCACAGTAATATAATCTTCAATTTCTTTTAATAAAACACGTTCTTCTTTACTACAAAATGACAAAGCGGTTCCTTTGTTTTTTCCTCGTCCTGTTCGCCCAACACGATGCACATAATTTTCTGCTACATCAGGCATATCGTAATTGATTACGTAGTCAACATTCGGAATGTCAATTCCTCGAGCACTGATGTCCGTTGCAATTAAAATTCTAAAATTTCCTTCTTTAAATTCTTTCAGGACATTGGTACGTTCCTTTTGTTCTTTATTCCCATGAATCGTTTCGGTATGAATACCCACACGTTCCATTGCCGCACAAACTCTTTCGGCTCGCACTTTGGTACGCACAAATACCATAAATCGGGTCGATTCATTTTCTTTTAAAATCCGTTCCAAGAAAAAGCGTTTGTCATCCATTTCAACAAAAGTAATGGCATGGGTGACGTTTTTAGAAACTGGATTTTTAGGCGATATTTGAATTCGGATGGCTTTACTATTCACCAACGAATAAGCCAATTTTTTGATTTTAGCATCAATTGTCGCCGAAAAGAAAAGTGTTTGTCGACGTTTCGGAAGAAATTTAATTAAATCTTCAATGTCTTTATAAAAACCAAGGTTGAGCATTTGATCCGCCTCATCTAAAATCAATGTTTCTAAATAATCAAATCGGATATAACCTTGACTGACAAGGTCAAACATTCGGCCCGGTGTCGTTACCAAAACATCTACCCCTCGAACTAATTTTTCAATTTGAGGATCTTGCTCAACGCCCCCATAAATAGCGACAGTTTTTACTTTTGTATTTCGCGCAATTTGGTGAAACACTTCGGTAATTTGAAGCGCTAATTCACGTGTTGGAACCATCACCACACAACGGATCTGGTCTTTACCAGGTCCTTTAGGTGCAAATTGAATTTTATCAATGATTGGAATAGCAAAAGCGGCGGTTTTTCCTGTACCAGTTTGTGCAATTGCCAATAAATCTTCCCCATTCTGAATGGTTGGAATACATTTAAATTGAATATCTGTGGGACGTTTAAATCCCATATCTTCTAAATTACTTTTGAGTTCTCTCGAAATTCTATAATCACTAAAGCGCATGGCACAAAGATAATAGGATTTAAGCCAAAAGCTACATTGACTATGATGGAATCAATCATCCAGCTAATATCAAGTATTTGGTGAAAAGAATTTGATTAAAAATGGGGTTTATTTAACGATAACAAAATGTTGAGGTAACCTGTTGGAGGAAAATTCACCTTAATTTTGATCCCGATCAGTAACTCGAACGAGTTGATTCAATTTTCATAACGAGAATCCGGTTATTTGGGGGAATAATCGGATTTTTTATTTCTTTAAAACCCAACCTGAAAACCCTTGATTTACGAACGTTGTTAAGTTTTGATCAGCTTCAGAAGCATCGGAAAAACTGCCAGCAGTTACACGGTAAAGTCCATTTTCAAAATCTAAAATTGAGGCGTTAAATCCTTTTTCTTTTAAATCAAGCACAAATTTATCTGCGTTTTCTTTGATGGAAAAACAACCTCCAATAAGGTGAAAAGATTTATCAGCGGTTGAACTCGTTTCTGGTTGGTGTAAAGCCGTTTGATCTTCTACCACCGAAGTTTTTGTTTTATCAAGCAAGATTGGAATGAAAAAATCTTCATCGAGCTGATAATTAAACACACTTGCATCAGAATCCACCACCGATTTTGTTAGTTCTTCCCATGTTGGAAATTCGGAAATAATTGGTAATTCTTGCACATTTGTGCGCATCGCAAACACCCTTTGTGGGGTTTGGTGAATCGGATTAAAATCGGCCAATTGAATTTTACCCGTATCAATAAAATCAGTTTGAACTGGAATCCAATAACTATAAAAAAGCAAAGGAATGGCAGCAGCAACGCCTAAATATTTCCAAGTATTAGATTTCTTTTTTTCCTGAATTGGAATAATGATTGCCTCATCAGGTTTAGAGTCCGTTGCAACTAGCTGAATAATTTTTGCCTCTTGCGGTGTGTTTGCTTCTAAAATCTGGCGATCGTCTTCTGCAACTACTTGTGGGAAAGTTGTTTCAGTTTTTTCAGTGACGATTTCAGCAAACGAAGTAAATTGAATACTACTTAAGCCATACGCTTGCAACAGGAGATTAATTTCTCGGTTTTGTTCAAACAAGATTTGTCCATTTTCTTGCACCAAAAAGCCAATTTCACCGATTTCAATTCGTTTACCTTTTGCCAAATCTACTTGCCATTTTTTAACGGATTCGCCAATAAAGTCTAAGGCTTTTGGATAAGAAATTTGATCCAATTCCGCAATTTTTTGTCCTAAAAGACCATCATTGTTAACCAATTTTGGATTAAAAAGTACGTGTTTGGATGGCGGCCAAATTCGACGATCGATAGGCTGGATCGTTGCCGAAGTGTAGTTGGCAATAAATCCCCCAAAATTAGGCACAATCACACAATTATGGTGATGCAATAATTCAGCTATGTGCGGTGCGATACTCATGAATTTCTATTCAAATTTACACATACTATCTGAAAGTTCAGCGATTTTGAAAAAATTGTTTTATTGCGCTTGGCGACTTTCTTGAAAGTCAATGGATTTACAGCCGCTGAAAAAACGCAAAAATCCCGCCTAACTCCTTCGGATACTCCCTTAAACTTGGATCGAAGACTTTAGACGGGATGCTACTGTATTGTGAATTTTATTCAATTAGTTATTGGCTTTCCATTGGTAATACAAGTCAAAATATCCTTTTGTTTCCAAAACAACCACACCGCCGGTGGTGTCGCCATATTTTGCAGGAATACCACCTGTGTATGCTTCCAAGCCTTGTACTGATGCACCAGGCACACTTGACATATCATTCGCTTTTACCCCATCGATATAAAAAATGGCATCCCCTGGGCGAGAACCGCGAATAATCACATCTGAAGTTCCTTCTACCATCTTTACTTCAGAAGTCATAGCACTCAAGAGTGCTTTTGGATTTCGGATGTTCATTGAATGGTCAATATCTTCCATTAATACTTGAATTCGAGGGATATCTTTTTCAATTTTAACTCTGTTATGAATTATCACGACAGGCTTTAATAGGTTGTCATTTGTGCAATAAACGTTGTTGTCGGTGATGCCATCTGCATAGACCATGATACTTGCAATTTTCATTGTGTCAAAATTGTTGGGAGCAACAATTAGGTTATAAAGCCCAGTTTTTAACCCATTAAATTTATAACTTCCCTCGATGTCAGATTGTGCAAATCGATTACCAGAGTCAGTCTCCACCCACATTCTAGCAATTGGAATTACGGTAGATGAGTCTTCTGCCTGATAAACATACCCACTAATTGTACCAAGGCCTACTTGAGAAAAGATGAAGTTTGAGACACTTATCAGTGCTAAAACGAGTGTTAATTTAGTTTTCATATTTATATTTTTA
>JADZFJ010000409.1 GCA_020849935.1 Crocinitomix sp.
GAATCAGAATTCATTGCTAATGAATCGGTTTCCTTTTGACCAAATCCGCCAATTCCACAAAATAGTAAAAGAATAAAAAGTGTTGATTTACCCATTATTTCGATCTATAAAATCTATAATTTTATCCAATTCTTCTTCGGATTCAAAATTAATAACGATTTTACCTTGCCCATTATTGTTTGCTGCGATTTGAACTTTAGTATTAAGCTGTTTTGACAAGCGATTTTGAAAACTTTCTGCAAAGCTAGAAAGCTTTGGCATTTCAGGTTTTTTATCGGTTTGTGGCTTAGTATCTTTTTTGTCTTTAATTAAATTTTCAACCGCACGAACGGACAAACCTTCTTCCATCACTTTTTCAAAAAGCAAAAGTTGCGTTGCTTCATCCCCCGAAGACACGATTGCACGCGCGTGCCCCATGGAAATAAATCCTTGACGAATCCCAATTTGAATGGGAGCTGGAAGTTTTAAAAGACGTAAAAAATTGGCAATGTTTGATCGGCTTTTTCCAACTTTTTGACTGAGTTGTTCTTGGGTGAAATTACATTCATCAATTAAACGTTGATAGGACAAAGCAACCTCAATTGCATTTAAATCAACTCGTTGGATATTCTCAACCAAAGCCATTTCTAACATGGATTGGTCGTTTGCAATTCGAATATAACAAGGAATTTCAGTTAAGCCTGCTAATTGAGAAGCCCGAAACCTACGTTCGCCCGAAATTAATTGATACCGATCGCGGCCTAATTTGCGGACGGTTAGCGGTTGAATAATGCCATGAACTGCAATTGAATCTTTTAATTCGGTTAACTGTTCCTCTTCGAAATAGGTACGTGGATTAAAAGGATTTGCTTCAATTTGTTCGATTAACAAAGAGGAAATTGACCCTACTGTTTTACCTTCGAGACTTACGTTTTTTGTGGTAATATCTGTATCGGCATTTTCGAGTAATGCGCTTAACCCTCTTCCCAAGGCTCTTTTCTTCGTCATTAGTTAAGGTAATTTAGATCAGTTGTTTATCTTTATTTTTCATTTTGGTGAGGTCGTTTTTTTGTAAAACTTCTCTAGCAAAATTCAAATAATTAATTGCGCCTTTGCAGGTTGCGTCGTGCATGATGATGGTTTCACCAAAACTTGGTGCTTCGCCTAGGCGCGTATTTCGGTGAATGATGGTATTAAATACCAATTCTTGAAAATGTGTTTTTACTTCGTCCACGACTTGATTGGCCAAACGAAGACGGGTATCGTACATGGTCAACACAATGCCTTCAATATCCAATTCAGGATTTAAGCGTGATTGAACGATTTTAATGGTATTTAATAATTTACCTAATCCCTCTAAAGCGAAGTATTCGCATTGAACAGGTATCAACACCGAATCGGCAGCGGTTAGCGCGTTGACCGTAATTAAACCAAGGGAAGGCGAACAATCGATGATAATAAAATCATAATCGTCTTTGATACTTTCTAACGCTTGTTTTAATTTATTTTCCCGATTGGGCATGTTGATCATTTCTAACTCGGCCCCAACGAGGTCGATGTGTGCCGGAATGATGTCCAAATTAGGATTTTGCGTTTCTATGATCAGGTCGCGTGCGCTTGCATCGTTAACCAAAGAATCATAAATACTTCGTTTTACATTTCGAGGATCGAAACCAACGCCTGAGGTGGCATTTGCTTGAGGATCAGCATCGATAATGAGTGTTTTATACTCTAACACGCCAAAGCTCGCCCCCATATTAATAGCCGTTGTGGTTTTACCTACTCCTCCTTTTTGATTTGTTATTGCAATTATTTTACCCATTGATGTTTCTCTATTTTAACGATCTTCAAAGATACCCTTTTTTGATGAATGTTGCTTAATTGTTGAAAACTTATACCCATCTTAATTTATAAACCTATTTTAACGGATTAAAACGGATTAGGTAAAGAACTCATTGTGCGAAATTAAAGTAGTCTTGTTAAGCAGTAACGGATTTGTGTGAACGATGGGAACGGTCCCCAACTTTTTGGGGATAGTGGACAGCGTGTTTTTTTTAACGTCTGTTAAAAAAACACACCCAAAGAAATTTGCCTGAATTAGAGATATTTAAAAATTGCAAAAATAATTTTATACCCTGCCATGATGGTGCCTTTTATGGTGCCCGAAACCTTGGAGACCCCGATGCGTTTTTTATAATTTACAGGAACTTCGGTATAAGTTAATTTATGTTTGGCCGCTTTTAATTGCATTTCGATGGTCCAACCATAGGTTTTATCTTGCATGTTTAATTGGCAAAGTTTTGAATATTTGATAGCGCGAAAAGGACCTAAATCGGTATATCGAACGCGATAAAACACCCGCATTAATCGGGTAGCCAACCAATTACCAAAACGCTGCGGAAAGGTCATTGAACCTTTTTCTTTTGCCCCCAAAGCGCGTGAACCTATTACCAAATCGATTTGTTGATGGATAATTGGCGCCACCACATTGGTAAGTTCGGCAGGATAATCGGAATAATCGCCATCGATAAAGACAATGATTTCTGGCTTTGCCTCCATTTTTGACACATAATCCATTCCTTTCAGACAAGCCCACCCGTACCCTGGTTTTGGCTCGTTTAAGACGATGGCTCCCGCCTTTTTGGCCACCTCTTCGGTTTGATCAGAAGAGCCATTATTACAAACTAATATTGCTAATACGTTATCTTTTGGAATTTCATTTACTACTTTTCCGATAGAATCTTCTTCATTCAACGCTGGAATGATTACAACGATTGTTGGTTGATTTTCCAATTGATTTTATTTAATTTTCTTTTAATTGTTTAGCTCAAATCCGTTGTGTCCAAGGACAATTGGTCCTTCATTTCCAAAACGCCCTTCTTCTGGTCCGTTTTCTAATTTTAATACACCACGTGGACAAACTGCCGAACAAACTCCGCAACCAACACACGAAGAACGAACGATGTTTTGACCTTTTTGCGCATAGGCACGAACATCGATTCCTTGTTCGCAATAAGTGGAGCAATTGCCGCATGAAATACATTGTCCGCCGTTGGTGGTGATTCTGAATCGTGATTTAAAGCGTTGAACGAGTCCCATATAGGCTGCCAATGGGCATCCAAATCGGCACCATGCACGGTTGCCAAGAATTGGGTAAAACCCAGTACCAATGACACCTGCAAAGATAGACCCGATTAAAAAGCCGTACCAATTTCGGATGTCGTACGCAGAAATCCATAAGATGGTTGACATCCCCTCGCCGTTCTCTGATAACAATCCTGAAATAGTTTGCACGGCGACAAAAATGGTTAAAATAACCGCAAAAACTAAGACCCCGTGAATGATCCATCGTTCGAATTTCCATGCCTTCATTTTTTTAGAAGATAATTGACGGTAAGGATCGCCTAATGTTTCGGCCAAACCGCCACATCCGCAGACCCACGAACAATACCAGCGTTTTCCGTAAAAATAGACCAAAGTTGGAACGACGATGATGGATAAAATAATTCCCCAAACAATTAAAAATAATCCGAATTGCCCTGCCGCTAATAATTCTTTGATGTTATAATCGTATAAAAAGGTGTAATCCAATGGCATTGCATTTTTTAAATCGCGCCCAGGTAGGCCAAAAAGTGGCAAAATTTCGACTAATAAAAAGGCGAAAATGATTTGAAAGAATAAGACGCTGGTTGTTCTTACAATTTGGTATTTATTGTGACGGTATTTGATGTACATTCGAATGCCCATGACAATCATTGCCGTGCAATATAAGATTCCATATAAAAACCATTTTGAGGCGGTTGCGCCTTCTTCAAAAAGTCCTTTGATGGGGTCGACAATACAAATAGCATCTACAATAATATAGCTGTGGAAATATAAAAGGATATAAAAAGAAATTAACCAAACTCCTGTGAGAATTCCAATCCAACCTTTGTTGGTGGCCGAATCGTGATAAATTCCATCGTTTTTTATACCTGGCAATCCTTTGATTTTAAGGTCGCTGATAATATAAATTAAGGAGCCGATGATACAGATTCCGAAGGTGAGGAATAGAAATAAGCCTTTGTTTTGAGGAACGACCCCAGTATTTGAAGCGGAGGCAAGTTTTGAAGCAAGATCAGACGCTGGGGTGTACATCACTTGATCCCATTTTTGTTCGGCTTTGAATTGATCGTTGATGCGGGTGTAAATACCAATA
>JADZFJ010000410.1 GCA_020849935.1 Crocinitomix sp.
CTAATTCACTAATCTTAAATATTTTAGATGTATTTACTTCTGTTATTTCTGAAAAAATATGTTTATTTTGACTCATTTATTTAGTTTTTTTACTTATACCTGACATTTTTAAAATATTTGAACAAACATCACAACGAAACTTTACTAACATAAAAGATAAAAATTATGCACATCACTTGAAATAATTCTTCTTAGTTAATCATTTTTATTCTGTTCGGGGTTGTAAAACTTCGTTTATATTTCGTGCACATTTTGTATGACATATTAAAGTCATTTAAAGGGTTCATCTAAAACTCGACTAAGGTAAATCAATAAATTTTATGAAAAAACAGTATAAACACCTAGTTTTCAAATTATTTTTAACTAAGAAATATCAACCAACATAAATTAGCTGTCAAAAAATGACATTATAAGTCTGTTTTGACAAAATTAATTACCTGCTTTAAAACTCTTGTTGTAAATGAAATGTTTTTTTCAAATTATGTTCACAAAATTGTTTGCCTTGGAGGCGAAAATCTCCATTGTTTATAGCCATAAAAGAACGCGTTTTAAAACGTTAACTCCGTGCTTATAATATTCTATCATCCAAGTTTACAAATGAAGAAATTTAAACAACTACATGGATTGATTCCAAACGATTAAACCATAATCAAGCGGCTAATCATCAAGATTTTTTTAGCTTTGCACTTTTTATTTCAGAAATATGATTTCAGTAGATGCTTTGGCAGTTGAATTTAGTGGGGCGACCTTGTTTAGCGATGTTTCATTTGTGATTAACGAAAATGACAAAATCGCCTTGATGGGTAAAAATGGAGCGGGTAAATCCACCATTATGAAAATTATTGCGGGGGTTTCTAAACCAACTCGTGGTAATGTGCGTTCGCCTCAAGATACTGTCATTGCTTATTTACCTCAGCATTTGCTTACGGAAGATAAAAGCACTGTTTTTGAAGAAACAGCAAAAGCTTTTAAACACGTTTTTGAAATGCAAGCCGAAATGGATGCGCTGAACAAAGCATTGGAAACTCGAACTGATTATGAGTCGGAGGAGTACATGAAAATTATTGAGAAAGTAACGGAATTGGGTGAAAAATTTTACGCTATTGAAGAGGTGAATTATGATGCGGAGGTTGAAAAGGCTTTGCAAGGTTTAGGTTTTAAGCGTGAAGATTTTACCAAATTAACCAGCGAATTTAGTGGAGGCTGGCGAATGCGAATTGAATTAGCAAAAATTCTTCTTCAAAAACCAGACTTGATTTTGTTGGATGAGCCGACCAATCACTTGGACATTGAATCGGTGGTGTGGTTAGAAGATTTTTTGTTAAATAAAGCCAAAGCGGTGATGGTTATTTCGCATGATAAAGCATTTATTGATGCAATTACGAACCGAACCATTGAGGTGACCATGGGTCGAATTTATGATTACAAGGCGAATTATTCGCATTATTTGCAATTACGTGAAGAAAGACGAGCGCAACAATTAAAACAATATTTAGAGCAACAAAAAGTAATCGCCGATATTCAAGGTTTTATTGATCGTTTTAAAGGTACTTATTCAAAAACCAACCAAGTGAATTCGCGTGAACGGATGTTGGAAAAAATTGTTCCAATTGAGATTGATGAAATTGATACATCTTCGTTGAAACTACGCTTCCCTCCTGCCCCACGTTCGGGTGATTATCCTGTAACGGCCATTGGGCTTTCGAAATCGTATGACGACCATGTGGTGTTTAAAGACGCAAACCTCTCGATAGCGAGGGGTGAAAAGGTTTCGTTTGTAGGGCGAAATGGCGAAGGAAAATCGACGATGATTAAGGCGATTATGGGACAAATAGATTTCGAAGGCAAATGCGACCTTGGACACAATGCAAAGGTTGGTTATTTTGCTCAAAATCAAGCAGCATTGATGGATCCTGAATTAACAGTTTTTCAAACAGTGGATCAAGTGGCTGAAGGAGATATTCGAACCCAAATAAAAAATATTTTGGGCCGATTTATGTTCAGCGGCGATGGTATTGACAAAAAAGTGGGCGTTTTATCAGGAGGTGAGCGTACTCGTTTGGCGATGGTGAAACTCTTACTTGAACCAGTAAATTTATTGATTCTGGATGAGCCGACCAACCATTTGGATATTCGCTCGAAAGAGGTGTTAAAAGAAGCGCTTTTGGATTTTGAAGGTACGCTGATTTTGGTGTCTCACGACCGGGATTTTTTAAAGGGACTTTCGCAAAAAGTATTTGAATTTAAAGACAAACGAGTAATTGAACATTTTGAGACCATTGATGAGTTTTTGATACGCAACAAAGCGGAAAATTTGAAGGCGCTCGGCAGTTAATCTTTGTCTTGAAACGGGAGTAAAGACAATTTTGATGAAAACAACCACTTGGATCAAACTCAATAATTGGAAAGAAGTAAAGTTTCCTGAAGTCTGCCCTTTCTCAGGCTTAAAAACCAATACCACAAAGGATTATTACGTTTATAATACCTCTATTTTGTGGCATTTGATGCGGATTTTACAGCTTTTA
>JADZFJ010000411.1 GCA_020849935.1 Crocinitomix sp.
AGTTTTTTATCCACCTTTCGCGTGAGCCAATTAATGCAGGCCCTGTCATTTCTCGATCAGGGAAATGGCAGGATGAACAATTTTTTCTGAACAATTCCCGGCCTTCAATAAAATACTTTTCGTCAGAAACAATTTCAATGGTTTGATCTTCGCAATTTACCTCACATGAATAATACAAACTATCTACAAATGACCTGTTCAAATAACCCCAAGAATTCATTTGTTTTTCATACCCAGGCGGATAAAAATCTAAAGAAGTAATCTCTACCGTTTTTAAAGGTTTAGAAAGAGGTTGGGGATTTTTCCAAACAATTTCTCCCAGCGAATCCTTCATCCCATCGTAAAGATGCATACCTGTTTTGCTTGGGTCAGATGGAATATCCACCGTTAAATCTTTGGTCAAATTCACGCGTTTTCCATTTACATAAGCATCTAAGTAAAACATCCCTCCAGTTTCCAATGCTTCACCAGTTTCCGTTTTTGTGGATAATCCAGCGTACAAAATGGTTGCAGGAGTCAATGCTTCTTGCAAAACAAAATCAACTTTAGTGGCATTCGTGTTAAATGCATTGGCAGGAATAAATAATACCATTCCACCTGAAGATTCTATCACGGTGTCCCGATCGGTTTGAATTTCAAAAATTTCTTGCGCCAAATAATCATTCGATTCTGTATAAAGTGAATCCGAGGCATCTATTAAAATCGTTTGTGGTGCCTCTATTTTATTATTTTCGGCAGGTGGAAATGTGGTTGACTCCTTTTTTCCGAAATAAAAGAAAGCCGCAATTGCCAGACCACACACGCCAAGAAATATGGCAATAAAAATGGAAATTTTTCTAAAAAGGTGTTTCTTGCGCGCGATTATAGCAGCGCGTACCAAGCCGAGCTTTTCAATACCTGCTATTAGATTGCGTTGAATCGCTACTTTTTGTTGGAGATCACTATCTTTTGTAAGCAAAGCTTCAAAAGATTCTTTTTCAATGGTTGTCAATTTACCTTGTAAATACAACTCTATTTTTTCGATTAATTCTAGTTCTTTTCGCATCACCAATAAGTTATAATTGATTCAAATTAATTTCTTTCAAGGCCAAGTTTCGTGCTGTTTCCATGCACTTGTACTTTTGCACCTTTGCAGATTGAATTGTATTAAAACCAAATCGTTTTGCGATAGATTCCATTGACTGTTTACTGTAATAAAATGCGACGAGGATATTTTTACATTTTTCACCTAATTTTTGAAGAATCGAATCCACGCTGACCAATTTTTGTTCTTGGGCAATATGGTGTTGAATTTCATCTTGATATGCTAAAAATTCTAAACTTACATCGCTTGATTTTTGACGTACCTTTTTCTTGCGTAGCTCATTACTCCAAAGCAATTTGCAGGTATTAATTAGAAATCCGTCTACTTTAAAATCTTCTTTTTCTGACACTAAATTCACTTTTTTGTAAAGTATAATTAATGCCTCTTGAAAAATATCCAATGCTTCGTCTTTTGAACCAGAATTTAAACGGATGTATTTTTGAATTTTTGGGAAATAGTGGTAGAGCTGTACAAAGGCCTTTTCATGTTCACCATTCTGTAATTGATTTACAATTTTCTGTTGTTTCATTTCTTTCTCTTTCCCTAAAATGTAACATCTTTAAAAAGGTAACTATTTTTTATCTTTCCCTAAAAATGCAATACAAGCCTCTCGAATTTCTACAACCTTTTCCAAAGAAAACTTTTTTTCATTTGCAAAAGCAAGTAAATGTTCCAAATGCCATGCGATCTTAAAATTTCCGATTTGATTTGGTTCAATCGCGATTTCGTCAAAAAGAGTTTTTTCAAAAGACTCGGCACCAGCGGGCAATCCGGTTACATCTCTTATCTCTCCATTAATTTTAAGGTAGGTGTGTGCTTCCGGAATTTCGTCTAAACCATAAGAACTTAAAATGTCACCCAAACCTGGATTTGTTTTATCCGACATCTTATAAATACATAGAAACAACTGAACATCTTCCCAATTATTTTCCAACGCCACCGCTTTTACCAAGGCATTTTTTGTACTGCATGCACCGCATTCTTCTGTCACAACAAGTGAATAATCTGCACGGTCCGAATTGCGGCGATAAGGTAATTGTTCAACCCATTCAATAAAACTCGAAAAAGAAATAATTCCCCGATCAACACAAGCGGCAGATAATGGTCCATTTACCGCTTCAATTTGGCGATGTGTTAAAGGAATCATCTCCCAAACATTTTAAAGAGGGATATTTCCATGTTTCTTTTTAGGAAGATGCGCCACTTTGTGTTTTAACATGTCAAAGGCACGAATTAATTTTTTTCTGGTCTCAGCAGGTTCAATAATTTCGTCAATAAAGCCATGTTTAGCAGCGTTGTATGGATTCGCAAAAAGTTCGGCATATTCGGCTTCTTTTTCAATCCATTTTGCTTGAGGATCTTCCGCTTCGGAAATTTCTTTTTTGAAAATAATCTCCGCAGCACCTTTTGCACCCATAACCGCAATTTCTGCACTTGGCCAAGCATAATTCATGTCTGCACCCACATGTTTCGAATTCATTACGTCATAAGCGCCTCCGTAGGCCTTGCGTGTAATCACCGTAATTCGTGGCACAGTGGCTTCACAAAAGGCATACAATAATTTGGCGCCATTATTAATAATTCCATTCCATTCTTGTTCCGTTCCGGGCAAAAATCCTGGGACATCTTCTAAAACTAATAACGGAATATTAAACGAATCGCAAAAACGCACAAAACGAGCCGCTTTATTGGAGGATTTACTGTCTAACACTCCCGCTAAAAAGGCAGGTTGATTGGCAACTACCCCAATACTTTTTCCAGCTAAAAAGGCAAATCCAATCACAATATTTTCGGCATAGCTGGATTGTACTTCGTAAAAAGAGTCCTTGTCTACCAATTCTTTGATCACTTCTTTAATATCGTACGGTTGATTCGGATTGTCAGGAATGATCGTATTTAAATTCGGGCGATGTTCGTCTACTTTGGTATAAGGATATCTTGGTGCTCCTTCCTCACAATTTTGAGGTAAATAAGCAAGAAGTTTTTTAATGTCGTTCAAACATTTTAAATCATTTTCAACAGAAAAATGCGCCACCCCTGATTTTTCAGAATGTGTCGAAGCACCACCTAATTCTTCCGAAGTCACTTCTTCATGTGTCACTGTTTTTACCACATTTGGTCCGGTAACAAACATAAAAGACGAATCTTGAACCATGTAGATAAAATCGGTGAGTGCTGGTGAATAAACTGCTCCCCCAGCGCATGGCCCCATAATGGCAGAAATTTGAGGAATCACTCCAGAAGCCATGGTGTTTTTGAAAAAAATATCGGCATAACCACCTAAAGAAACCACTCCCTCTTGAATCCGTGCTCCACCTGAATCATTTAACCCAATCAATGGAATTCCATTTTGAATGGACAAATCCATAATTCGCACAATCTTTTTTGCGTGCATTTCAGCCAAAGATCCACCTAAAACAGTAAAATCTTGCGAAAAAACATAAATCGGACGACCGTGAACCAAGCCATAACCAGTGACCACACCATCCCCTAAAAACTTTTGTTTATCCAACCCAAAGTTCGTAGATCGATGAACCGTGAGCATCCCAATTTCTTCAAAACTTCCCTCGTCCACTAACAGTTGAATCCTTTCTCTTGCAGTCAATTTTCCTTTGCTGTGTTGCGATTCAATACGGGCTTCTCCACCTCCTTTTAGGGCTTCCTCTTTTTTTGAATTAAGAATATCTAGTTTCGACGTCATCTTTAACTTAAATTTAATAGAAATCTAAGTTAGTATTAATTGGTGGTAAGCCGATGAATTTTTATTAAAATCGTTGTTTTTTACAAAGAGGTTGCAATAAATCAAGACATTTAATTCCCGTTCCTTAAAAGTTGAACATTTCCTTGTCCTTCAAAAATGGTTTGATTGGTTGAAATTGCTTTGTAGGTATAAAAATAGACTCCATCGGTGCATTCATCCCCTTGTAAGTCTCTTCCGTTCCACGCATCCGTCACGTGATTAAATTCGGCAACCTTAATTCCCCATCTGTTGAGAATGACACACGAAAAAGTTTCAATTCCAAGTGATTTAAATTCAAAGCTAAAACCATCATTAATTCCGTCGCCATCCGGTGAAAACACATTGGGAGCCATAAATTTTGGTTGAACATGGACAATAATTTTTTGACAAGCGGTGTCAGAACATCCATTTTTATTGAGTGCAACTAAACAAACTTCATAAATTGCTTCACCAACATAACTAGTATCGATAAGTTCAAAAAAATCATCCGAAATAAACCAATCTGCTTGTGGGTGATTTAAATTCCAAAAGAAAGTGGTGTCCGCAAAAGGATCGTTTGGATTAGAAAAGTTGGAAGATTCATTAATGAAATTAGCGATAACTAATTCAGTTCCTTCCAATGAGGCATCTAATTGAGCAGAATTAACAGAAAAAGCAGCAATTGGGTTGAGCGAATCCAAGAACAAGGTTTGGGTTAAAACACATCCATTGGCATCGGTAACAGTTATCCGATAATTTCCAGGATTTAATCCGCCCCAGGTACTGTTGAAAGAAGTTTCGCCGTTATCTAAATTTTCCCATAAATAATCGTAATCAGGTGTTCCGCCAATAGCCGCCGCAAAAAGAACTCCATTACCTGATTGATATTCATATAATCGGCAAAAGGCCGGATCAAATCCAAACTCACTAAAAGTAATAGGTTCAGGAGTGGTGATCGAAAATTCTTTTACCCACGAACAACCTCGGTCATCAGTCATGGTCAAAAGATAGTTTCCGGCCGATAAATTGTACAAACTATCTGCACCAACCCCACTAATTCCTGGTGGGTCAGGCGACCAAACATAAGAAATATTACCTAAATCACCTTGAGCATTGTAAACTGAATCTACAACAACATAACCTGTCGTATCGCCAAAGCAAAGTGGATTTGTCAGCGATAGATCGGCAAAAAGTGAATCGGGTTGAGTTAATTCAATTACGAGGCTATCCACACATCCCTCCTCTCCAGAAGCTGCATAAACAATATAGGTTCCTGCGCCAATCGTATTAAACGTTGCCCCTTCGATCGGATTTTCTGGCACCCAAGTGTAGGTGATATCATCTCCCACTGCTTCAACAGTAATAGAACCATCGGTAAAACCATAACAAGTGGGTGAGTTGGATGTTACTACACTTAAATTTAATGTGGAATCGAGATCAATAGTTACCATATAATAATAGGTGCAACCGAGCGAGTCTTCTATCATAATGTCGTAGGTGCCTTCACAAAGATCGGTGAATATACCTGTATCATTCGTTTCCCCTTCAATGGTAAAAGAAAGTGGCCCTGCTTCTACCGTTGGTGTAATTGAAATTGTTCCTGAGCATGGGCTACATATCACATTAGTCGATGTAACTTCAAACTCCCCCTCATTAAGTGATTCCAAATTAAATTGGGCTACAAATCCTGCCCCACCTACATTTAAATATCTTCCATTGATAACAAGGTCGTAACAAGTTCCAGGTACAATGTATTCACCAATTCGATCCAGATTCTCAGAAAAAATGAAAATGGTGTCATCCGATCCTACATAAAGTTTTCCGCAATTATCTGTGTCTATGCCATATTGAGAGAAAGGCACTGCATCCAAGAATAAGGAGTCAATAATGGATCCTGTAAATTTATCAATTTGCAAAATTTTATTCCCATTATATGTATAGACATAATTTCGACCACAAGCAATTCCGTTAACGCCATTATTATTTAGTGTGTAGGTGGTATTTAAAAGTTCTTGGAAATTGCAACCCGTATAAGTTCCCCACTCAACTATGTTTGGATCTGCGTTATTCAATTTAAACAATCGATTACCATAAATTTGATCAGATGGGCCTTCTAAATAGGTATATCCTGAGGCAAGAAAATAAAATGAGCCATCAACGGGATCAAGATCAAACAAGGCGCAATCTTCGACTAATGACAAAGGGTTAGGTAATGGACCGAATATATCGTAGGTCATTAAATCACTACTAAGGATTGAAACTTGATTTTCTGGCCCTAATAGACCACCTTCACCCAAACAAAGTTTATCGTTGAATTCGTTGTATTTAATTCTCCAAAGTTCTTTTATCGCACCTTCTTCTATTAAAACTTGTTCATCCATGAGTACCCCATTAGTATCAAGTTTAATTATTTGAGAGCTAGTAGTTAATTGGATGTAAATGTCCCCAGTACTTGGATTTACCGTAACATCTGAAGGAGAATAGATTAAGTCCGAAGTCCACAAAAGAATGCCGAGGTTATTGTAAAATAATACTTTCCCATTTGGTAAAGCAACGCAATGGCCAAACTTGTCTGTTGAAACTTCTAAAACGGATGCCCCAAATAAAGTAAGTGTAATCCATGGGTCAATAATCAAAGCCTTTGTTAAATCATAATTTTCGACTTCAAATTGTATGCGATTATTTTTTAGTAAGAATCGAGTTTCAACACTTTTTTCACGCACAAATGAAGTTGGAGCAAGATCATTAAAAGAGTCACCGTCTTTTTCCCAAACCAATGAACCGGTTGCTGTTTTTTCTGGAGTCACCCCTTCATAATTCATGACTATATCCGTATAATCTCCACCAGGATGAACGATGAAATTATACTTTAAACCACCTTCTGCATGGAAATAAAATTCAACATCAATATTCGAATAAATATTTTCAATTCGCAAAGTGTCGAACGCACGCGATTTAATTGTAAACCCCGCATTTAATTCATCTTGAAAATTTACGGTATGACTTTTTAAAGCGGTAGCCAAAACAGTGGCGTTTTGGTTTGCATCCTCGAACGCTATCTTAAAATAAGTCCAAGGAATTGGTTCAACTTCTTCACCGTGTTCCATTTTTTCATGCCGCTCATGGGCTTCTTTTGGGGATAACTCGACTTCTTTTCCAAAGACAAACGCATCGTTCGAGAAGTAGATATAATATGAACCAAAATAGGCATAATACTGAACTTCTTCGTTCATAACATTTGACCAACGACCAACATTTTCAGTAAAACCCAAATTTGAAAGTGGATCTTCCAAGCACCACAAGTTGGACTGAGTATAAGAATTGGATAAATAAACCGAAAAACAAATCCACAAAAATAACCTCATCCATCGAAAATAATAAAAATTTTGGATTCTAGCTTAAATTCTTGAAAAAGGTTGGTACAATTTCTGTAACCAATCCTATACCTTGCAGTATATTTGTTAAATGAAATTAATTTTATTTCTTCTTGTCTCTGTGCAATCCCTCTTTTTGGCTGGGCAAATTGTGGCTGAAAAAAAGGTGCATGATTTTGGCGATTTGTACCCGAATGCGCAAACTTATGTGGACATTCAATTCACCAATAACACAGACAAAAAACAGTATTTATTGAACATTGATAAACCGCGTGATGTTTATTATATATTTTCGAGCAAAACTTTGTTGCCAGATAGTTCCATCACCATTCGGTTTAAAATTAACGATGGTTTAAAAGGGAAATTTAACCATCAAGTAGATGTTTATTTTAGCGATTCAGGAAATCCGATGACGATTACCCTACTTGGAAACGTAAAAGAACCTGCATCTAATCCGTTAACGGATTGTCCCGATTTTAGTAATGATCCGCCCAAAGATAATCGAATGTATTTTGCCATTACGGTGAAAGTACTGGATTCATTGACCAGACAACCTATTCGCCGGTCCTTGGTATCTTTTGTTCAAAATAATACTTTGGTTGGTGAGTTTTATACGGATAAAGAGGGCATTGTACACCGCGAATTGCCAATGGGTTTTTATTACATCGCCGCGCAAGAACCAACTTACCAAGATAATTATTCTGAAGGGTATTTAAATTTTCAGCGAAATTATGTCGAAATTTTATTGAAACGTCCTGAAGGAATTGAAGATCCTATTTATGTAGAAGAAGTGCCAGAAGAAATCGTCATTGTGGAAGAACCACCCGTGCATGACCCTGAAATTCCCGTGGTGATTGATGAAATCCCGGAAGTGGTGGAAGAAGTTCCAGTTGAATTTGACAATACGCCGCTGAATGAATTACCAGAC
>JADZFJ010000412.1 GCA_020849935.1 Crocinitomix sp.
AATAAAATCCGCACCAGCATTGATAGCTATTTCCGAAGCCAGTTTGATTGATTTTTCGGTTTTTAAGTCGCCAGTTTCAAGAATAACTTTTAACGTTTTTTCTTTCAATGCGCTTTTAATTTGCGAGATTTCATGGCTGATTAGATCGTATTTTTCATCAAAAAAAACACCTCTATTGATTACAATGTCTAGTTCATCAATAGCTGTTTGACTAATTAGTTCGGCCTCTGCAATTTTCGCAGTAGAAAGGGTTTGACTACTTGGGAAACAGCTACCCACAACTGCGGTTTTTATCGATGTATTGAGATTTTTTCTCACCAGATCCCCAAAATTGGCGAAGGTACAAACTGCTGCAGGATAGCTACCCAAACATCCACTATTTGCTTTTTCAATGAGTTTTTTAATGGTTGTTTCTGTATCACAATTGTCTAGACTAGTTAGATCGATGAATGTAATAAGTCTTAGTAATTGACTTTGATCTGGATGATTTAGTTGTGGTTCCAAGTTGTTATTTTTTTCAAAAAAAAATCCGTCTTAGTTGGCTAAGAAGGATCAATATATTCAATTTTTTTGATTATCCCAATTTAAATGAAATCGGAAGTGTAAAACTTACCCTTACTGGTTTTCCAGCTTGTTCACCTGGAGACCATTTTGGCATTGCTTTTACTACGCGCATTGCTTCTTTATCTAAAGATTCTGAAACACTTTTTCTGATTGAAACTTGTTCAATAGAACCATCTCTGTTTACAACGAATTTTACATAGACAATACCTTGCTCACCCATTTCACTGGCTAACTCAGGATATTTAACTTGTTCTTGAATCCATTTTGACATAGCAGCTGGACCACCAGGAAAGCTAGGCTCTACCTCGGCAATATCAAGAACTGGTTCTTCTTCAATTGGGGTATCAGTTGGCTCGTCTGGAATATCCACAGGCTCTTCTACCATAGCCGTAAAGTCCATTTCAGGTACTTCTTCGTCATCAGGTACGATTTCGATTGTTTCGATCATTGGTGGAGGAGGAGCAGATTCTGGTTCAATCTTTTCTGGTTCTTCTTCTTCAAGAATTTCGAAAACGACATCTTCTTCAAACTTATTTTTAACAATTTCTTCAACGTATGGATCTACATACGCTTCGGTGTAATTGATCGCCATGCCAACCACAGAGCCTATCATCACCAATCCGATAAAGAAAAAGCCAAGTCGTTTATTCTCTAAGTTGGCTTCTTTTGTTTTTTTTGCTTCCATTTCAAACAATTTTTCGGTCGCTAAGGTACGAAAATATTAAATACTCGCGACATCAATTTATACTTATTTTATACCAATCTGACGTTTTTTTATAGATCAAAAATTGTACCACAAAATTCTCCTGATTCTCAGTATGAAATCAACAAATCTTGTTAAATTTTCAGACTACAAACTAGGCTAAACGCACGAGCAACTTTTCGATCATATATTTATACACCTGTCCAAAAAAAAGGTTCATATTTTTGTTTTCCTTTTAAAAAGTTTATTTGAGAAAAACCCCTTTTTAACCCAAACGGAATGAAATAGGGAGGGTGTAACTTACACGTACTTTTTTACCACCTTGTTCGCCTGGAATCCAATTTGGCATTTTTTTCACCACCCGCATCGCTTCTTTATCGAGTGATTCAGTCACACTTTGGCGAATTGAAACTTGCTCAATTGAACCATCTCGGTTGACCACAAATTTCACGTAGACAATTCCTTGTTCTCCCATTTCACTTGCTAATTCGGGATAAACGATATTGGATTTAATGAAATTTGCAAATTCCGCATCACCTCCTGGAAAACTTGGTTCGATGGCCACACTTTCGTAAATTATTTCATCTATAATTTCGAATTCAGGTTCTTTAGTAATGATCACTGGATCTTCGTCAATGATAGTGAAATCGATCGGAGGAATTTTTTTGTCATCCGGAACAATTTCTATAATTTCTGGCATTGGAGGTGCTGGAGTTTGTGTATCAAGCTTTTCAGGCACTTCTTCTTCTTCTACAATTTCAAAGATCACTTCATCAGGCAGGGTTTGGTGCACAATTTTTTCTAGATAAGGATCAGCAGAGGCTTCTGTATAATTGATAGCCATACCTACAATTGAGCCGGTCATTACTAATCCGACAAAGAAAAAGCCAAGTCTTTTATTTTCTAGATTTGCTTTTTTTGTTTTTTTTGCTTCCATTTTACTTTTTTTTATCGCCAAAAGACAGGGTTGATTGTATTTTGACGGGTGAGATTTATACTTTTTTTACATCGCCTTGATGCAATTTTACTACTCCAAACATCATGCCAAATATTTGAATGAAAGGATAATAGCTGAATTTTTCAAGGTGATTTTAATTTTTTTGATTAGGTCTTTTTATTGCGCCCGTTGGTGCAATTCGCTAATCTCAAATCTCTGTACAAAATGGGTTAAAAAAGGTTCAGTTTTGGTTGAAAAAAAATGATGCTCATGGAAAATGGGGTAAGACTTTACCTCAATTCAAAACGTATCGGAATAGTCATTTCGACGTTGGCTGGTTTTCCATTCACTGATCCTGGAATCCAATCAGGCATTAGGGATACCAATCGAATTACTTCCTGATCTAAAGCTTCTGAGACACCTTTTCTTATTCGGATGTTTTGAATTTTCCCTAAGCTATCGACAGTAAATTGGACATAGACCATACTTTGTTCCCCTTTATCTATAGCTGTTTGAGGGTAATCAAGGTTTAATAGAAGCCAATTAGTCAAAGCTTGGTTTCCACCAGGGAAGGCTGGCTCAATTTCTGAAAGTGCCAGAATCGAATCATCTGGCAAATCTAAAATCAAATATTCTTTCACTAAATTCTCTTTGGTCGAATTTAGAGAACCGAATGCGCCAATTCTTGAAAGACCAATCGCTAGACTAGTCGTTGACAACAGCATAACAAACACAAGAAATAGGAAAGGTCTTACAATTTTAACCATAAATTTCGTCGATTGTCTTGATTCTTTTTAGAGATAATTAGCTTAATCGAAATGCAATTGGAAGTGTAAAATATACTCGAACTGGTTTTCCATCTTGTTTGCCTGGATTCCAATTTGGCATTGATTTAACAACTCTCATAGCTTCATTATCTATAGCTTCTGAAACACCTTTTCTAATAGAAACATGTTCAATGGATCCATCCCTATTCACCACAAATTTAACAAAAACATTTCCTTGTTCATTCTTGTCCATCGCTGATTGCGGGTATACTACGTTAGCTTGAATCCACTTTGTCATTGCTTCTGGTCCACCTGGAAAACTCGGCTCAACTTCTGCAAAATCATAAATACTTTCTTGTTCAACTTTTAGTGAATCATCTGGAAAATCATTTATC
>JADZFJ010000413.1 GCA_020849935.1 Crocinitomix sp.
CCATTTTTACATATTTACACCCCTGTCGAATTGGTCTTGATTGTTTTCTTTTTCAAAACAACTTCCACTTCTAAATCCTACCACTTGGCCCTTAATGTCGTGGCCATCGCTTTTAGTGTCTTTGCTATTTTAAATGTGGTTTTTTTTCAATCAATTTACGAAATGAATGCACCAGTTAGGGGAGTTGAATCATTGATTGTAATGACGTTATGTATTTTACTTTGGTTAAAAATAATGCGTGAGTTAAAAATCGAACGCCTGATAAGCACACCCATTTTTTGGTTCAACACTGCTTTTTTAGGCTATTTTTCCGTTAATTTCATTTTGTTTATCTTTAGCAACGATTTAAATAAATTAGCCGTCGAATTGACAATCCAACCTTGGATTGTTCATGCGTTTTTAATGATCATTTATTATACTTTGCTGGCAATAGGATTATGGAAGAAACAACCTCAGTAGACTTAGTTCGGCTCGTCATTTTTGGGATGATGGTAATGGCTGTTTTTGTCATTCTGATTGTGATTTTTGTCCTAGTTTATCAACGAAAATTGGTGAATGAAAAATTAAAAGTGCAAGAATTAAAGCTATCGGAAGAACGTAATCTATTGTATCATTCGTTCCGGGTGCAAGAAGAAGAACGAAAATTATTTGCAGCAAATTTGCACGATGAGCTTGGCGCTCAATTATCGTTGACTAAAATGACGGTAAGTAGCTTGGAAGTGAACGAAAAAAACCAAGTTAAAATTGAAAACAGCATTAATTTGTTAAATGATATGGCTGATTCGATTCGTAGAATTAGTTATCACATGCACCCACCTTCACTCCAAAGGCTTGGATTAAACAGTGCCGTTCGTGAATTTATTCATAAAATTCATTCTGAGTCCACTGCCATCTTTTTTGAAGAAAATGGGCAAAATTTATTATCAGAAGATGAAAATTTACAAGTTTTTCGCATCATTCAAGAAGCGATTAACAATGCACTGAAATATGCTATTGCAAGTGAAATTCGATTAACGATTTCGCACAATCAAGAAGGAATCAAAATTACCTGTAAAGACAATGGAAAAGGATTTTCACCGAATGAAAAAACTGGATTAGGTATATTAAATATGACACGACGCTCCCAAATGATTCAGTGTGATTTTAATCTACAATCTGATGAAAACGGGACCATCATCACCGTATCAACCCTTAAATCTCGCGTATGATTCGAACAAAATTAGCCATCGTTGATGATCATGAATTGTTTGCGTATGGAATGAAATCTCTGTTAGAACCTTACGAACAAATTGAAATTATTGCCGTTGCGCATAGTGGGGTAGATTTTTTAAATCAATTAAAAGGGTTGGAAAATTTACCTGATGTCGTGTTGATGGACTTGAAAATGCCTGAAATGGATGGGATTGAAACCATGGAGAGGTTGCAAAAGGAATATCCAAGTGTCAAAGTGATTATCCTTTCCATGCACGAAGACAATCAATTTATTTTGCATTTAATCAAAATGGGGGCAAATGGATACTTGTTGAAAAATTCGACCATTACTGAGGTGGTCTTGGCCATTGATCGAGTAATGTCTGCCAACTATTATTACAATGATTTTTTGATGCGTGTGATGCGTGAAGGGCTGTTAAATGCAAATCCTGCAAAGGTTAGTCTTGACAATATGCATGGTTTAACTTCTCGCGAATTTGAAGTATTGGATTTAATCTGTAAACAATTCACCACCGAAGAGATTGGGGATAAATTATTTTTAAGTAAACGAACGGTCGAAGGTTATCGCAATCGACTTTTAGAGAAAACCAACACAAAAAACACGGCAGGATTAATCATGTTTTGCATCAACAAAGGCATCATTAATTCAGGCGATTATTGATTTTGTTTAACTACCAAGTAAAGAACTGACTGCGTTTTGAGTAATGAGACATCCAATCAAAGAAAAATAGATTTTAATCCCAAAGTGGTCGATTATTGATTTTTGTTATTTTACTTCGATACGCAATCTTTAAAATGTATAATTATAGTAATAATAAATCATATTTAAATTGGTTTTAAAAGGGCCGTAAGAATTTTTTATTACTTCTAGTTCGTAGGTAGAATCAGTTAGAATCTGTTTTGGAAAGTAATGATCCCAAAAAACAGTATCTCCTCTCTCCATTTTATCCAATAAAATGTTCCGCATCTCCTTATATTTTCCTTTTTGGTGATATCGTGCACCAAAGTAGAGATAGGCGGTATCGCGATAATTACCTCCCCAATCGACCTCCCAAATGTGTAAATTAGCTGGATCAAAACGAGGTGCTTTCGGGTCAAAATCATTATAATAGTCAATCCATTTTTTGGGATTACGCCATGATATCGGATATAATTTCTTCCCTTTGCGAAGATAGACTTCTGAAATTACTTCTTGAAACGCATAGGTGGTCGTATCGCCATTTACTGGCCTGTACGCTAACTCATAAACAAATAAGGTGTCATTGGAACTGCGCATTTTTCGGGTTTCTGCAAGTCCATGATTAGAAATTAAACATCCACCAAAACTATAATAAAATGTAGTAAAACTAGTGTCTGTTATTTGCAGTTCCATTGGGACTGGAGAATCAGGAATACAACAGCTGTCTGTTGTCCAATACGTTGTTTTTGAACAGCTAATTAGCAGGGAATTGGACAAGAAAATCAGAATAAAATTCTTCATGAAGGTTTAACAGTTCATTGAAAAACTAAATATATGAAAAGGCAGTGAAAATCACGACCTTTTCCGTAAATTTTATGAAATAACTACCAAGTAAACAACGGTCTACCAGCCATCAACGCATGAACTTCTGCCTTTATTTTTTTAAGCGCTTGTTCGTTGTCTTTGTTCATCAAGGTTTGATCAATTAAATCAACAATTTTTTCGATGTCGTTTTCTTTGATTCCTCTTGAGGTAATAGCCGCAGTACCAACTCTGATTCCTGAAGTTACAAAAGGAGATTCTGTGTCAAACGGAACCATGTTTTTATTTACAGTAATGTGTGTTTCACTCAACGCATTCTCAGCATCCTTTCCTGTAATTCCTTTTGATCTTAAATCAATCAACATGGAATGATTATCTGTACCACCGGAAATAATGTGATATCCTTTGTTCATGAAGATTGACGCCATTAATCGCGCGTTGGCGACCACTTGTTTCATATAAGTACGATATCCTTCCGAATTGGCCTCACCGAAAGCAACTGCTTTTGCAGCGATCACATGCTCTAACGGTCCACCTTGACAACCTGGAAATACGGCTGAATCTAATAAAGAACTCATTTTTCGGAGCGTCCCATTTTTTAAAGCAATTCCCCATGGATTATCAAAATCATGTCTTAGCATAATCACCCCACCTCTTGGTCCACGAAGTGTTTTATGCGTTGTGGTGGTAACGATATGGCAATGATCAAAAGGATCGTTTAATAAACCTGCTGCAATCAAACCTGCAGGATGTGAAATGTCAGCCAAAATTATTGCACCACATTTGTCCGCAATGGATCGAATTCTAGCGTAATCCCAATCCCTTGAATAAGCAGAGGCTCCGCAAATAATTAATTTAGGTCGCTCGGCTAAGGCAATTTCTTCCATTTGGTCGTAATCCACGTAACCTGTTTCTTTTTTAACTCCGTAAAAGTATGTTTTGAATAATTTACCCGAAAAGTTGACAGGCGATCCATGTGTTAAATGTCCACCGTGAGATAAATCGAAACCTAAAATTTTATCACCTGGTTGTAAACATGCAAGCGTCACTGCATAATTGGCTTGTGAGCCTGAGTGAGGTTGGACATTTGCCCAAGTACAATTAAACAATTTTTTAATCCGTTCGATCGCTAAATTTTCAACTTGATCCACAATTTCGCAACCTCCATAATAACGCTTTCCGGGTAAACCTTCGGCATATTTGTTGGTAAGTACTGAACCTGCGGCTTCTCGCACTTGATCACTGACAAAATTCTCAGATGCAATCAATTCGATGCCTTCAAGTTGGCGTTGGTGCTCTTGTTCAATCAAATCAAAAATGGCGGTATCTCTAGACATAATATTGTTTTTAACAAAAATAGAAAATTGTTTAAATTACTTGACTTTTGATGGAGGTAAAAAATAGAAAACTAAAGTTAAGATCATCAAAGGTAAAAATGATTGAAGAACTCCCATCAAGGTGCGAATAGATCCGTAAAGCGTATCGTATGAATTAGTTATCTTACTAAAAACAAAAATAAGTCCAACAATTGCAAGCAATGCAAGGTGAAAAAATAACACTATTTTATTAAACTGTTTGTTTTTAAATAATAGATTTACAATAAGATAGGTGATAAAAAAGAACAAAAGGCAAAAAAATAAAGTCAAGAAAAATTTGAGATAATTAATTTCTTCCAGCGACCAAGAAATCAAAAATTGAAATTCGTCCCTTGCTTGATTCATCCGTCCTGTGGAAAGGGTTAAAAAAATCCAATTGATGTTTGCAAAAAGATATTCACGAACAAATCCGAGAAGTACAATCCCAACCGTAAGTATTATCGCACTAGTCTTGTTTTGCATTGGGTGCGTATTTTTTTGCCCAGATATACCATAGCATAAAAATGATGGCATACACCAAGATCGTAAAGGTATAGAGGTGGTTGAAATCAAGATATTGAGGATAATGATTATTGATTAACACTAGTGCCATCACACGAAGAACATTTGCCAA